>JASLAX010000233.1 GCA_030146875.1 Longimicrobiaceae bacterium | reverse complement strand
GCCGGCCTCCCCGCCTCGGAGCGAGCGGGCGGCCACGCCGCGCGCCGCCAGCGCCGCCGCCAGCAGGGCGGCGGCCAGGTCCTCGCCCGTCGCCAGCGCGCGGTCCACCTCCCGCGCGTCCGCCTCGCGCCACGAGGCCGCGACGGCGGCGCCCACGCGGCGGAGGAGCACGTCCGTCGTCCCGCCCGTCGCGCTGACGACCACCACGACCTCCCGTCCCGCCCGGCGGTGCGCCGCCACCCGCGCCGCCGCCCTCCGCAGGCGCGCCGGAGTGCCGAGCGACGTGCCGCCCAGCTTCAGGACCAGCCCCGGGGCGCTCACAGGCCCACCGCCCCGCGCAGCGCGCGGTCCAGGTCGTCGAGCAGGTCGTCCACGTCCTCGATCCCCACCGAGAGGCGGACCAGGTCGGCCGTCACGCCCGCCGCCTCGCGCTCCGCGGGGTCGAGCTGCTCGTGCGTGGTGCTCCAGGGGTGGATGATCAGCGACTTGGCGTCGCCCACGTTGGCGACCAGGGAGAAGAGCTTGGAGCCCGAGATGACCCGCTTCGCCGCCTCCTCGCCGCCCAGCACGCCGAAGGTGAGCACGCCGCCGAAGCCGCCGGAGAGGTAGCGCTTCGCCATCGCGTGCGTGGGGTGCGACTCCAGGCCGGGGTACGAGACCCAGGTCACGGCGGGGTGCGCGTCCAGGAAGCGGGCGACCGCCAGGGCGTTGTCCGCGTGGCGCCGGATGCGCAGGTGCAGCGTCTCCAGCCCCTGCAGGAAGAGGAAGGACGAGAAGGGAGAGAGCGCCGCCCCGATGTCGCGGAGGAGAAGGACGCGCAGCCGGATCGCGAACGCGACGTTGGCGCCGCCGAAGTCGCCGAAGGTCCCCGCGAACGAGAGGCCGTGGTACGCGGGCTCGGGATCGACGTAGGTGGAGCGGAAGCGCTCGCCGGCCCCGTAGTCGAAGCGCCCGCCGTCCACCACCACCCCGCCGATCGCGGTGCCGTGCCCGCCGATCCACTTGGTGGCCGAGTGGACGACCACGTCCGCCCCGTGCTCGATGGGGCGGGAGAGGAAGGGCGTGGCGAAGGTGTTGTCCACCACCAGGGGAACGCCGGCCGCGTGCGCCACGTCGGCGACGGCGCGGAAGTCGGGCACCTCCAGCTTGGGGTTCCCGATCGTCTCCACGTACACGGCCCTGGTGGTCCCGTCGATCGCCGCGGCGAAGGCGGCCGGGTCGGTGCCGTCCACGAAGCGCGTGGTGATGCCCAGCCGCCCCAGCGTGTGCTTGAGCAGCGTGAACGTCCCGCCGTACAGCGCGCTGGACGCCACGATGGAATCGCCCGCCTGGGCCAGGTTGAGCAGGGCGAGCGTCTGCGCCGCCTGCCCGCTCGCCGTCGCGACCGCCGCCACCCCGCCCTCCAGGTCCGCCACCCGCCGCTCGAAGGCGTCGTTGGTGGGGTTCATGATGCGCGAGTAGATGTTGCCGAGCTCGCGCAGCCCGAAGAGCGCGGCCGCGTGCTCCGGCGTGTCGAAGACGTAGCTGGTGGTGGCGTAGATGGGCACCGCCCGCGCGCCGGTCGCGGGGTCGGCGGTCTCCTGCGCCGCGTGCACGGCTCGGGTGCCCAGCCCCAGGGGCCGCGGGCTGCTGCGGACGTCGCTTTCGATGGTCGCCATGGTCGTTTTCCTCGGGGGTACGGGTACGAAAAAGCCCCGGCCCTCTCGTGGGAGAGGGCCGGGGCCGGGGGAGCGCTGCGTCGGGCGTCTCGCCCGCCTAGCTCCGTCGTCCGATCGCGCCTGGCAGGCACGTGGACGCCCGTCCGCCTCTCCCGTTCGGAGGGCAGCACATGGCACACATGCACATGCGGCAGGGGGCGGCGGAGCGGATCGTCACGGTGTCGCGGTCGCGGTCAGAATCGGGGGAACGGGAAACGCCCGGCGGGAATGCGCGCCGCCGGGCGTTCGCTGTTTAGCACTTGTTTAACGTGGCTGCAAGCGGCGCAAATCACCACGACTCCTCGATTGTCTATCCAAGGGATAACAGCCCGTCCCGCCGCCGTCAACCCTCGTCTTCCGATCCCTCCGGCGGCGCCGGGCTACGAGGGATCCTCTCCCCGCTCCAGCTCGGGGATCCTCCAGGCGGCCACCAGCGTGACCACGGCCACCGCCGCGATCCCCCACAGGACCACCTGCAGGCTCGCCGCCAGCCCGTCGCGCACCAGGGCCAGCTCCCCGGCCGCGACCGAGCCGGTGCGGCCCTCGCCGCCGATCAGGTCGCGCACGGCGTCCATCGACACGCGGCGGTCCAGCCCGCGCCGCCGCATCCAGCCCTGCATCACCAGGTTCAGGAGCCCGCCGAACAGGGCGGCGCCCATGGCGTTGCCCAGGATGCGCATCAGCATGTTGCTGGCGGTGGCCGCGCCGCGCTGCTTCCACGACACGCTCGCCTGGATGGCGACCAGCGTGGTGCTGTTCACCAGCCCCAGCCCCACCCCCACCGCGAACGAGCCGATCCCCGCCGGCACCGCCCCGTACGGCGCCAGCGCGGCGATGGCCAGCGTCCCCGCGACCAGGGCCACGCCGCCCACGCGCACGAAGCGCAGGATGCCCTGCCGCGCGATCCGCCGGCCCACCACGAAGGCGGCGAGCGGCCACCCCAGCGTCATCATCGACAGCGCGAACCCCGCCACCAGCGGCGTCCGCCCCAGCACGCCCTGCACGTACGTGGGCAGGAACGAGATCAGCCCGATCATCAGGATCCCCGACGTGAGCCCCGCCACGTTGGCGTTGCGGATCAGCGGGTGCTTCCAGAGCTCCAGGTGCACCAGCGGGTCGGCCGCGCGCCGCTCCTGGCGCACGAACAGGAGCATCGCCACCGAGGAGAGGGCGAGCAGACCCGCCACCGCCGCGCCGCCCCAGGTGCTGGCCTGCGTCAGCGCCAGCATAAGCGAGCCCACTCCCACCAGCAGCAGGAAGGCGCCCTCCCAGTCCACGCTCCGCCGCTCGCGCTCCACCTCCTCGTGCAGGTACAGGACGACCAGCGTCATGGCGGCCAGCCCCAGCGGCACGTTGATCCAGAAGATCCAGGGCCAGCCGATGCCGTGCACGATCAGCCCGCCCGCCAGCGGCCCCGCGATGGACGAGATCCCCCACACGCTGGAGATGTAGCCCTGGATGCGGCCTCGCTCCTCCAGCGAGTACAGGTCGCCGGCCAGCGTCACCGTGATGGGCTGCACCGCGCCCGCGCCGAGCCCCTGCAGGAACCGGAACGCCACCAGCGTTCCCATGCTGGTGGCGAAGCCGCAGAGGACGGAGCCGAGCAGGAAGACGACCACGCCCCCCACGAACACCGGCTTCCGCCCCACGAGGTCGGACAGCTTACCGAAGATGGGGATGCTCACCGCCTGCACGAGCAGGAAGGACGAGAAGACCCACGCGTAGAGCGAGAAGCCGCCCAGCTCGGCGGCGATGCTCGGCATGGCGGTGGCCACGATGGTGCCCTCGATGGCGGCCATGAACATGGCCAGCAGCAGGGCGCCGAAGACGAGCGTGCGGTGGGTGGTGCGTTCCTTCACGGGATCCGGCGCGTGGGTGGACCGGCCGCGGCCAGCGGCGGCCGGAGGCGCGTGCGCCCTGCACTCCGCGTACCGTTCACGCCCTGGGGCCCGCCACGAACGAGAGCGGCGGACCGCGTCGCGGCCCGCCGCTCTCCGTCTCCGGTGCGAATCCAGCCGAGGACGTCAGGCGCTGCCGGTGGGGAGGGAGAGGGTGAAGGTCGATCCCTCGCCCACGGTGCTGCGGACGGTCAGGTCGCCGCCCATCCCGCGCGCCAGCTCGCGGCTGATGGCCAGCCCCAGCCCGGTGCCCTCCGCGGGGCGGGCCAGGTCCGAGCGCACCTGGATGAACGGCGCGAAGATGGCCTCCCGCTTCTCCTGGGGGATGCCGATCCCCGTGTCGCGAACGTGCAGGTCCACGCGGTCCCCCGACCCCTCGAATGCGATCTCCACCCGGCCCCCGCCGGGGGTGAACTTCACCGCGTTGGAGACCAGGTTCACCACGATCTGGCGCAGCTTCTCCCCGTCGGCGCGCACCACCAGGCCCGGCGGACACTCCGCGATGCGCAGGGTGAGGCCCTTCCCCAGCACCAGCGGCGACACCAGCGCCTCGGCGGCGGCCAGCACGTCGCAGACGGGGATGTCGGAGAGCTCGTAGGTCACGCTCCCCGTTTCCAGGCGGGCGTAGTCCAGCACCTCGTCGATCAGCCCCAGCAGGTGGCGCTGGCTGGTCTGAATGCGCTGCAGGTCCTCGCGCTGGGCGTCGGTCACCGGGCCGCGGATGCCCATGGCGATCAGGTCCGCGTACCCGCCGATGGCGTTCAGGGGCGTGCGCAGCTCGTGGCTCATCACCGCCAGGAACTCGCTCTTGGCGCGGTTCGCGGCCTCGGCGTCCTGGAGCGCCTGGCGCAGCGCCGCGTCGGTGCGGGCGCGCTCGGTGATGTCGCGGTAGCTCCACACCCGCCCCACCACGCGGTCCGCCACCATCTGCACGCGCGACGACCGCTCGATCACCCGGCCGTCCGTCAGCTCCAGCAGGTCGAAGGTCTCGGGCGGGGACGCCGCGTGGACCTGGCCGACGCGCTCCAGGAAGCGGGCCGGGTCGTGGAAGTGCCTGGCCATCCACTCCAGCATCCGCCGGTGCTCCCCCGCCTGCACCGCCGTGCGCGGCACGCCCCACATCCGCACGACGTTCTCGTTCAGGTGGGTCACCCGGCCGCCCTCGTCGGTGGCCAGGATCCCGTCGGTGGTGGATTCCAGCGTGGCCTGCATCATCGACAGCGAGCGGGCCAGCTCCTCGGTGCGCGCCTCCAGCTCGTCCCGGGCGCGCTCCAGCTCCTGCTCCTCGCGCTGGCGGGCGAGCAGGATGCTGCTGGCGTTCCGCAGCGCCACGGACCTCAGCAGGTCCTCTTCGTCGTCGTGCTCCACCCTGCTCACCGGCCCAGCGCCTCCGACGCCATGGCCGTGCCCTCCACGCGCGCGCGGATCTTGGCGAAGGCCGTGTCGCGGCTGGTGGACTCGTCGTCGCTGAAGGGCGCGAAGCCGCAGTCGTCCGTGGTGCCGAGCTGGTCCGCGGGCACGTAGCGCGCCGCCTCCAGCACGCGGTCGCGCACCTCCTCGGGCGTCTCCACTCGCGGGTCGATGGGGGCCACCACGCCCACGAACACGCGCTGGCCGGGCTTCAGGTGCTGGCGGATGATCTTCAGCACGCGCACCCGGTCGGGCTCGCCCGCCAGCGCCACGTAGAAGTTGCCGGCCTTCAGCTCGAAGAGCGAGGGGAGCAGCTCCGCGTAGTCCACGTCGGCGCTGTGCGTGGAGTCGCGGTCGCCGCCGGGGCAGGTGTGCACCCCGATCCGGGCGCGCTCCGCGGGCGAGAAGCGCGAGAGCGCCAGGTTGTTCAGGTCGATGAACGAGGTGAGCAGGCCTCCCGACGGGTCGATCTTCATCGCCAGGCGCCCCTCGGTGAAGTCTACCTGCACCGCGTGGGCGCCCTTCGCCAGGCAGCGGCGGATCTCCGTCTCGTGCTCGCGCAGCAGGTCGTGGATGAACTCGTCGCGCGAGTAGCCGGGGATCCCGTCGGCCGGGTACATCAGCGAGAGCGCGGAGGGCGAGATGACGGCCTGCTTCACCGGGCGGGTGGCGTAGCGCAGCGCCACGTCCAGGTAGGCGTCGGCGTAGCGGCGGTAGCGGAACGGCCCGCCGGTGAGCCGCGGCATCCGCCGCTCGTGCCCCGCCGCGAAGGGGATGCGGAAGCCGTCCGGCGCGGTGATCGGCGAGCCGTGGACGGAGTACGTCCAGAAGTTGTGGTACTTCCGCTGCTCGCCGTCGGTCACCACCGGCGAGCCCGTGGCCTCGAAGCGCCGGATGGTGTCGCGCGTGGCGTCGTCGAACACGTGGGCGCGGGCAGGGTCGTCCACCTCCCCGTCCGCCACCGCCTCGATCAGCGCGCGCGGACGGGGGATGCTGCCGATGGGCTCGGTGGGAACGGTCACGTGTCCGGCCTTCCGGGCGAGGGGACGGGCGTGCTGCGGTGCGGCGTCCGGCTCAGGCCGGTGCGCCAGGAAGCGTGAGCGTGAAGGCCGATCCCTCGCCCACGCGGGAGCGCACGGTCAGGTCCCCGCCCATGGCGCGCGCTAGGTCGCGGGAGATGGCCAGCCCCAGCCCGGTGCCCTCGTGCTGGGTGGTCAGGCCGCGGCCGAGCTGCACGAACGGCTCGAAGATGCGGTCCGTCTGGTCGTCCGGGATCCCGGGGCCGGTGTCGCGCACCGTGACCGCCACCCGGGCTCCGTCCGCGGCGCACCCCACCTCCACCCGTCCCCCGGCCTCGGTGAACTTCACGGCGTTGGAGCAGAGGTTCAGGACGATCTGCTCCACCTTCACCGGGTCGGCCCAGGCGCAGAGCCCGGCGGGGCAGGGGAGCGCCGCGAGCGCCACGTCCTTGGCCCGCGCCTGCGGCTCCAGCATGGCGATCACCCCGCCCACGCTGCCCCGCAGCGGTACGCGGGCGGTGTCGTACTCCATCTGCCCCGCCTCGATGCGGCTGAAGTTGAGCAGGTCGTTGATGATCTGCAGCAGGTGGCGCTGGCTGCGCTGGATCTTCTCCAGGTCGGCCTTCTGGTCCGGCGTCACCGGGCCGCGCAGCCCCATGGCGATCAGGTCGGCGTACCCCCCGATGGCGTTGAGCGGGGTGCGCAGCTCGTGGCTCATGGCCGCCAGGAACTCGCTCTTGGTGCGGTTGGCGGCCTCCACGTCGGCCAGGCGGCGGGCGGCCTCCAGCGCGCGGGCCTCGGCCTCGCGGCGCTCGGTCAGGTCGCGGGTGACCTTGGCGAAGCCCACCAGCTCCCGCCGGGGGTCGAACAGGGCGGTGATCACCACGTTGGCCCAGAAGCGGGTGCCGTCCCTGCGCACGCGCCACCCCTCGTCCTCCACGCGCCCGTCGCGGATCGCCGTCTCCAGCTCCCACGCCGGCTTGCCCGCCGCCAGGTCCTCGGGGGTGTAGAAGGTGGAGAAGTGTCGCCCCAGGATCTCGTGCGCGGCGTACTGCTTGATGCGCTGGGCGCCCTCGTTCCAGCTCGCGATGTGGCCGCCCGGGTCCAGCATGAAGATGGCGTAGTCGCGCACGCTGTGAACGAGCAGGCGAAAGCGCTCCTCGCTCTCGCGCAGCACCTCCTCGGCCGCGCGGCGCTGCGTGAGGTCGCGGGTCACCTTGGCGAAGCCCACCAGCTCGCCGGACGCGTCGCGCAGGGCGGTGATCACCACGTTGGCCCAGAGCCGCGAGCCGTCCTTCCGCAGGCGCCATCCCTCGTCCTCCACCCGCCCGTCGCGCGCGGCCACCTCCAGCTCCCAGGCCGGCTTCCCCGCCGCCACGTCCTGGGGCGGGAAGAAGACCGAGAAGTGGCGGCCCACGATCTCGTCGCGGGTGTAGCCCTTGATCCGCTCGGCGCCCGGGTTCCAGCTCACCACGTGGCCGGTGGGGTCCAGCACGTAGATGGCGTAGTCCTGCACGCTCTCCACCAGGAGCCGGTACAGCCCCACGCTTTCGGCCGTGGCGCCGCCCCCCGCCGGCGCGCCCACGAACGACGCGGCCTCGGGCTGCGCCTCGCGGCGGCCGCCCGGGTTCACGATCGGTGCCTCACCGTCCTGCCAGAAGCTGCTCATCCCCCCTCGTCGCCGGGCGTGCCGTCGCCGCTCCGCCGTGAGCGCGCGCATCCACGTGGAGAGACTGCAACTTCCGTGACGGGGATGGTTTCCCAGGAAGGGGAGCCGCGGTACCAAACCGGGTAGTCAGTGGGTCTCATGGCGGCGGGCGGGTACTTGAGGCGACGTGGCCAGCGGGTTGAAGGGCTGCGTAACGGGGTGGGTAAGATCCCACAGGTGTTGAACGTCGCGTTATAAACGGCCTGGTGATGACTTTTATCCTTGCCGTTTGTTCAGGTGAACTTCAAGTTGCCCGATCAGCGCCCGTGACCAGTTACCGACTAACCTGAGCCCACCCACACATGCGGACCGCAGTATTTATCACCCTTGTTGCCGTTGCGGGGATCGCGTCTCCCCTCCAAGGGCAGCAGAGTCAAGCTGAGTCTGGTGTGCGACGCACCTTCGTCGGCGGAAGCATCGGATATCTCGGGCAGGAGGATATCAATGCTCTGTCGCTGACCGGGTCGATTGGTCTTCAGAAGGCGTTTCTCAGGGCCACGCTTCACACAGATCTTGGCCTCTATCCGGACGAGGACAGCCCTTACTATCGTGATCAGCTCGACAACGGAGACTCACGGTGTCGAGACAGCCGGAACGGGCAGTTCGCCGACGATGCGAACTGCGGCCCGGCCGTGACGTTTGCAGTCCGTGGGGAGGCAACCGCGTTCGTCCCGAGGAAGAGCCCGTTCTTTCTGGGTGGAGGCTACCGGCTAGGTGAGCTGAGCGTACCGTACGGCACCGCGGGATGGGAGTTCCGAAGGAGCGGGAGCAGCGCGGCCGGGTTTTTACGTACAGAGGTAGGTGAGCGGTACGTTCAGATCGAACTCGGATTCGGTGGATTGTTCTGATGTATCAATACGCGGATTACCAAGCGGACACCTGATTCGCCATGGGCTAGAGGGCAGCGATCGATCAGAGATCATTCCGATGCATCTCGCCGAGAACGAAGGCAAGTATGTACAATACGCCAACAGTTTTAAGGCGGGTTGGTAGGCTATAGGGCGTGTGGCGGGCGGGCGCGAGGTGGCACGAAGGCGCAGGGCGCCCCAGCGTCCGCGCCCGCGAGTCTCTGGCGCCACTCCGCCCATCCGCCTACACTGGGGGGCTAGTCCGCGGGCACCCCTCTCCGCACGAACCCACCCCACCGCCAATGACCCAGCGAACCGCCACGCTCCTGCTCACCACCATCGCCCTTTTCCCCGCGTGCTCCACACCAGACGCGCAGGCGGATGGGACGAAGCGCGCCGCCGCGTCCGAGCGCACGAGCGTGTACCCGGATTCCATGCTGAGGGTGGACGCAAGTACGCCAGACCAGGCGCTACGGTCCATCTGGCGGCTCACGGACCTCGACACCCTCAATCTGGAGGGCGCCGTTGACTCCACTGCGCCGGGGGTGCTCGCTCGGAGACGGCTCGGAGAGCGGTACCGTGGGCTGCTGACCGGAGAAGCGCTGGCCGCCGCGAACGACACGCAACGGGTGCGGTGGACGTACAAGCGCGAGATCGTGGACGTGGAGCAGCAGACCCCCACGCGAGCAATCGTGACGGCGAGGATCCGGAACACCACCCCGATCCCGCCCGGCGCGACGCCGGACGAGTACGACGTGAGGGTGCGCCGCGACGGGAACACGTACCGCTACATCATGGAGAAGGATTCCGCCGGTTGGCGGCTCGCGCAGGTGGAATCGAAGCTCGTGGACGACTGGCGCCAGCACTACAGCACCACCCCCACCGTGCCAACGTGGACGAACCCGTGAGAGCCTCGCCGAGCATCCCCGCCGCTCTGATTGCGCGGCGCTCCTCGCCCCGCCCACCGCAGGGGCACAGGCCGCCGCGTCCTGGGCGGACCTGTTCGCGCGACTCCCTGCGTCCACGTTGGCTCGGCCCGGCCCGCACTTCGGCTACGGCTGCGTCACCCCGATAGACGGGGTTCCCGATTCGGTGTCGCTCGCCACCCCCGCAGGCCACCGCTGGCCCCGGCACGCGAGGGGGGAGGCGCACTCCACCGCGCTGGTGTCGATCTCGCCGCCCAGCTCGAACGACACGCTCGCCGTCGCTGTGGCCTCAACGTGGTGCGACGGCGAAGGGGTCGGGCTTCTGGTGGAATCGGCCGGCAAGTACATCGTCGTGCCGATACCCAACGAGCGCGAGGGGTTCAGGCGGCCTGCACGGTACTCGCCGCGACCGGGTGCCTGTACTACGACCCCCTGTGTGCGACGGCCCGCTGTCGCACGCGGCTTATCACCGACGCCACGATGGCGCAGCGCATGGCGCGGTCGCGGCAGATAGAGGCTGAGGAACGAGCCGTGGCGGCGGGCGCTGCGCGCCGAGCGGCGGAGGCGAGAGTGGCGCGCCGGCGGGCCTTGTCCGCTCGCGGATGGACCGCGCGTCAGGTGCGAGCGATCATGGCAGAGCAGATACACCTCGGCATGACGCGCGAGATGGTGCTGGAGTCATGGGGCCGCCCGCGCGACGTGAACCGCACCACATCCGCCGCGGGTGTTTGGGAGCAGTGGGTATACGGTGGCGGGTACGTCTACTTCACGAACGGCCGGGTGAGCGTCATTCAGAACTGAAGGAGGTTTGGCAATGGAGACGCCCAGGAAAGCGATGATCGGCGGAGCCGGCGCCCTGCTGGTCGGCGTGCTCGCCTTCGCCGCCGCGAGGGCCCCCACCCCGACGCCTCCCCCGCCGGTCGTTGACCCCGCCGTCGCACAGCGCACGGCCGACAGCCTCAGCGTGCAGGGCCACGTCCTCACGTTCTCCGACAGCACGCCGGCCGCCGCGGTCTTCAACCTCGACCGTCGCATCCACGCGAACGGCTACGCCATCCCGCACGCGGCCGTGCACCACCGCGCCACGGACGTAGCCCTCGACTCCGGCGCCGCCCTCCTGAAGCCCGGCCCCCGTGGATGGGGGAAGGTCAGCGACGCGGAGAAGATGATTGGGGAAGGGCGCCTGCCGCTCCCCGTCTCCGCGCAGCAGCGGGCGAGGGCGACGCAGCTCCGCGCACGCCTGGGCGCCGACCGGAAGCGGTTGGAGCGGACGGTGGCGCAGGACATGGCGCAGGCTCGGGTGGCGTCGATCCGCGAGCGCGCCGGGTGCAAGCCGTCCGCCGCGCGCATCCGCAACGCGCTCGCGAAGGGGGAGGCCGGCGGGTGGTCGGATAACGTCATCGCCTCCATCGCCTGCCGCTACGTGCAGATCGGGTTCACCGAGGAGCAGGCCGTCGCTGCCTGGGGGCGACCGCGGGACATCAACCGCACCACCTACTCCTTTGGAGTTCATGAGCAGTGGGTGTACGATGGGGGGTATCTCTACTTCGAGGACGGCGTGCTGCGGACGATTCAAAACTGAGCCCCATTGGCCCTCAACCCTTGCCCCGAGTGCGGAACCCGCGTGTCGGACGCCGCGGCGGCGTGCCCGTCGTGCGGCCACCCGCTGTTTCCCTTACGGATCCCCACGCTTCCCGCGCTGTCCCCGACGCCGGCTGCGCCCTCGAGGCCCGGCCCGGTCGCTCTCGGGTGTCTGGGGATGATCGTCCTTGTCGGTGGGTGGTGTCCTACGCCATCGCCACCGCGCCGGTCGGGCGATCGTCGTCGGCCAGCACGGCCGAGGGCGACAAGGCGATGGCGTACGCCATGTGCCAGGACTTCGTCAAGCAACGCCTGAAAGCCCCCTCCACGGCCGACTTCCCCTGGAGCTACGACGACAAGGTGGCGGAGTTGGGCGGCGGGCGCTGGCAGGTCCGCGGGTACGTGGATGCGCAGAACGGGTTCGGCGCGCAGATCCGCTCGAACTTCGTCTGCACGGTTGTGGACGGGGGCGAGTCGTGGACGCTGGAGAAGATGGTGATGGACTAAGCCCGCGCCCGCACCCCAAGCACGTGGGACTGCCACAGTACTCGGGCGACACTCCGTCCGCGCCCATACCCTGAGGGGCCAAATTTTTTGGTTCATCGCGGATTTGGTTGCAGCGTGCCTGGGAAGGCACCCTTGATCTTCAGGATGAAGTAGGCGTCGTCGCGGAAGCCGTACGCCTGGCGCTTGATGACCTTGATCTTGTTATTGATCCCTTCCAGGCGGCCGGTGT
>JASLAX010000231.1 GCA_030146875.1 Longimicrobiaceae bacterium | reverse complement strand
ACACCGGCCGCCTGGAAGGGATCAATAACAAGATCAAGGTCATCAAGCGCCAGGCGTACGGCTTCCGCGACGACGCCTACTTCATCCTGAAGATCAAGGGTGCCTTCCCAGGCACGCTGCAACCAAATCCGCGATGAACCTTTTTCAACTCCGCGTCCTTTTCCCTCCTTCGTCGCCTGAAGGGCGAGAAGTCCTTCGGCGGAAACGCGTTGCCGGCCGATGGCGGAAAAGTTTGCCGTTCGGGCAGGCGGAGACGGGGTCCGGAGCGCGCGAGCCGCCGAGGAGAACGCGCGCATCGGACGACATGGCAAGGGGATGCGGAAAAACGGGCGGCGCGGCACGGCTCTGGCGGCGTGGAGGGGGCCCCCGCTCCCTCCCCGGCCCCTCTCCGACCGCAAACCCCGGATCCGGCTTGCCTTTCCCGGCGTGGACGCTTACTCTTCGCCCCATGAGGCACCGTTCCGACGCGCGTCCGGGGTGGGAGCGCGTGCGAGAAGACGGGCGGAAGCTCGCCCGGTCCCGCCGGGCCGCTCCGTTGGTGGGCCGCACCCGTACCTCCATCCCCTTCCGAGCCCCGTGAGAACCGCTACCCTCGTGGCCGCCGGCATCCTTGCCGCGGTGCCGCTCGCCGCCCAGCAGACGCCCCCCGCCGACGCCCAGGACCGCGTGCACGTGGTGCGCGTGGGCGACACGCTGTGGGACCTGGCGCGCGCCTACCTGAACGACCCGTTCCTGTGGCCGGAGATCTTCCGGCTCAACACCGCCGTGGTGCGCGACCCGGCGCTCATCTACCCCCGCGAGCGGCTGGTGCTGCCCGCGGGCGTGCAGGCGCGCCTCTCCGTGGCCGGGAGCGAGGGGCGCACCGTCTTCTGGCGCGACCCGGCGGCGCAGGCGGTCAGCAACCGGCTGGACATCCGCGCGGCGGGCACCGCCGACGTGCCCGCGCTGGCGCCGGGCGACTTCTACCGCGCCTCGCTGCTCGTCCCCGATCGCGAGATGCGCCCCATCGGCCGCATCCAGGGGGTGATGGCGCCCACCGTGGTGCCCATCGAGCGCGCGCCGCAGATCAACGTCTACGACAAGATCTACGTGCGCCTGGACCAGGCGGGCGCGCGGGCGGGCGACCGGCTCCACTTCATGCGCCCCGAGCGCGAGGTGAAGCCGTGGGGCCGCGTGTGGCAGTCCACCGGCACGGGGACCGTGATCTCGGTGGACGGCGCCATCGCCACCGTGGAGGTGGACGGCATGTACGACCGCGTGGGCGGCGCCGACCGGGTGTTCCGGCGCGACGTCTTCTCCATGCGTGCCGGCGTGGCGCCGACCGCGGCGGGGGCGGGGCTGGACGGCTCGGTCATCGCGCTGCTCGAGGAGCACCCGGTGCAGACCAACGAGGACGTGGTCTTCCTGGACGCCGGCCGCCTGGCGGGGGTGAAGGAGGGCGACGAGTTCATCGCCTACCTGCCGCGGGCCACCACCGCCCTCGCGACCATCCCCGAGGAGGAGATCGGCCGCCTGCAGGTGGTGCGCACCACCCCGCGCACCGCCACCGCGCGCATCATGTCGCTCAAGCAGCCCGCCCTTCAGGTGGGCGCGCGGGTGCGGCGCGTGGCGCGGATGCCGTGACGGAGCGCTCCACGGTGCGGGTCCCCCGAGCGGTCCGCGACGCCCTTCCCCCCGGAAGGGCGTCGCTGCATCCGGGAGCGCGGGCCCGGTGACGGGCGCGCTGCACGGGATCGCCGTGGCGCTGTACGCCGCGGCCGTCCTGCTCCTGGGCCTCTCCCTCACCCGCGGCGACCGGCGGCTCCCCGCCATCGCCACGGTGGTGGCGGCGCTCGGCGTGGGCGTGCACCTGGGGGCGCTGGCGGCGTACACCACCGCCCTCGGCGAGCCTCCGCTCGTGGGCCTGGGGCCCTCGCTCTCCGTCCTGGCGCTGCTGGTGGCCCTGGGCGCCGTGGTGGCGTCCACCCTCTGGCGCGCGGGGCAGGTGGGCCTGGTGCTGGCGCCCGTCGCCGCCGTCCTCACCGCATCGGCGCAGTACGTGGGGCTGCACCCCGCGGGCGAGCCCCTGGCCTTCCGGGGGCCGTGGCTGGTCCTGCACGTCCTGCTCGCCATGGGCGGCTACGCGGGGCTGACGGTGGCCTTCGCGGCGGGGCTCCTGTACGTGGTCCAGGTCCGCGAGCTCAAGGCGAAGCACTTCGGCGCGGTGTTCCGCTTCCTTCCCCCGCTGGACACGCTGGACCGCGTGGGACGCGCCGCCCTCCTGGCCGGGCTGCCCTTCCTGACGGTGTCGCTGCTGGTGGGGTGGGCCTGGACGGCGCGCTTCCAGCACCCCCTCTCGCCCGGAAACCCCAAGGTGATCTGGGGGGTACTGACCTGGCTCGTCTTCGTGCTGGCGCTGGGCGCCCGCGCCAACGGCGGCGGGCGGCGGGGGGCGATGGCGAGCGTCGCCGGGTTCGTGGTGGTGGTCGTCTCGTACCTGCTCCTCCGCGCCGCCGTCTCCGGCGGGGGAGCGTTCCTGTGAGCGCCCTCTACCCCCTGCTGCTGGACGCCTCCCGCGTCCGCGCCCTGGTGGTGGGCGGCGGGGCCGTGGCGCTGCGGAAGGTGCGCGGGCTGGTGGAGGCCGGGGGACGGCCGACGGTGATCTCGCCGGCGGTGGACGACGGGCTGCGGGCGCTGGTGGACGACGGGAAGGCCGCCTGGGTGGAGCGGCGGTACGCGGCGGGGGACGCGCGCGGCTGGCACCTGGTGTTCGCGGCGACCGACGTGGCGGAGGTGAACCGGGCGGTGGCGCGGGAGGCGGAGGAGGGCGGCGCCCTGGTCTCCGTGGCGGACGACGGGGAGGGCTCGACCTTCCACGTGCCGGCCGTCGTGCGGCAGGACGACGTGGTCGTCTCCCTCTCCACCGGCGGGGCGTCCCCCCTCCTGTCCCGCCGCCTGCGGGAGCGGCTGGAGGCGACGGTCACGCCGGGGCTGGGGCGCGCGGCGCGCCGCCTCTCGTCCCTGCGCGGAGAGGTCCGCGCCCGCTGGCCGGGGGACGAGGCGCGCCGGCGCGAGGTCTGGTTCGAGCTGGTCACCCCCGAGCTCGTGGACGCGGCCATCGCCGGCCGCGACGACGAGGTCGAGACGCGGATCGAGCGATGCCTCTCGCGGTCGTAGGCGTCTCGCACCGCACCGCGCCCATCGAGGTGCGGGAGCGCTTCGCCTACGGGCGCACGGAGCTCCCGCACGCCCTGGTGCGCGCGGCCGAGGCGACCGGCGGAGAGGCCGTGCTGCTCTCCACCTGCAACCGCACCGAGCTCTACCTGGCCCTCCCCGAGGGGAGCGCGGGGGTGGACGCGGCCGCGGCGCTGCTGGCGGAGAAGATCGGGTCCACGCCCGCGGATGCGGCGCGCTGGCTCTACGTGCACCGCGACCGCGCCGCCGCCGAGCACCTCTTCCGCGTCTCCGCGGGGCTCGACTCCATGATCCTGGGCGAGCCGCAGATCCAGGGGCAGGTGAAGGAGGCGTACGCCGCCGCCCGCGAGGTGGCCGGGGGGAGCGGCCCGGTGGTGGGGCCCGCCCTCAACCGCCTCTTCCAGAGCGCCTTCTCCGTGGGCGGGCGTGTCCGCAGCGACACGGGGCTGGGCCGCGGCGCCGCCTCCGTCTCCACCGCCGCCGTGGAGCTGGCGAAGAAGATCTTCGGATCGCTGAAGGGACGGCGCGCGCTGATCCTGGGCGCCGGGGAGATGAGCGAGACCACGCTGGAGCTGCTGCGGGGCGAGGGCGTGCGGACGGCGGTGGTGGCGAACCGCACCTTCGACCGGGCGCGCGAGCTGGCGGAGCGGTGGGGCGGGGAGGCGGTGCGGCTGGACGACTTCCCGGCGGCGCTGCCCGCGGTGGACATCGTCGTCTGCTCCACGGCGGCGCCGCACCCGGTGCTGACGCGCGAGCGGCTGCGGAAGGGGCTGCCGCACGGGCCGTCGTCGCCGCTCTGCATCATCGACATCGCCATCCCGCGCGACGTGGAGCCCTCGGTGGGCGACGAGCCCAACGTCTTTCTGTACAACGTCGACGACCTGACCGGCATCGTGGACGACGTGCTGGACCGCCGCCGCGGCGAGCTTCCCGCGGCGGAGGGGCTCGTGGCGGCGGAGGTGGAGGCGTTCTGGACGTGGTACGCCTCGCTCGCGGTGGTGCCCACCATCCGCGACCTGCGCGAGCGGGCCGAGGCGCTGCGCCGGGCCGAGGTGGAGCGCGCCCTGCGGAGCCTCGACCACCTCGCCGCCGCCGACCGCGAGGCGGTGGAGGCGCTGACGCGCTCGCTGCTCGCCAAGCTCCTGCACGCGCCCACCGTGCGGCTGCGCGACGCCGCCGGCAACGGGCGCGGCACCGCCGTGCTGGACACCGTACGCTACCTCTTCGAGCTCGACGGCCAGCCGGCCGGCGAGCCCGACCCAACGCCCGACGACGAGGGATGATGCAGGGGACCGCCACGCCGAACGAGTTCGCGCACGCCTGGCAGATGATCGCCGAGGGGACCCCGTCCACCAAGGTCATCATGGCGACCCTCGCGGTGTTCTCCCTCATCTCCTGGTCCCTGATCGTCTGGAAGGTCGTCCATTTCCGCCGCTTGCGGCGCGAGGCCGACCGCTTCCACGAGCGGCTCTCGCGCGCCGAGCGGCTGGAGGACGTGCAGCAGGCCGTGCTCACCCTTCCCGACTCGCCCTTCGCGCGGCTCTTCAAGCGCGGAATGACGTTCTTCGGCGAGCTGCGGCCGGGCGCGCTGCGGGCCGGGTCCGACGTCCGCGGCCTCTCCCCCGCGCAGCTCGAGGTGCTGCGGATGGTGCTGGAGAAGGAGGAGGCCGAGGAGCGCGACGAGCTGACGCGCGGCATCTACTGGCTCGCCATCATCGCCACCGTATCTCCCCTGCTGGGCCTCCTGGGCACCGTCCTGGGGGTGATGAACTCCTTCGTGGGCGTCGCCGCGGCGGGCTCCAGCAGCATCAACGCCGTGGCGCCGGGCATCTCCGAGGCGCTGGTGGCCACGGCGGGCGGGCTGGTGGTGGCGATCCCCGCCGCGATGGCGTACAACTGGCTGACCGCGCGCGTGAACCGCCTGATGGGCGAGCTGGAGGGGCTCTCCAGCGAGTTCATCGGCTCGCTGGCGCGCGAGGGGAGGATCTAGGATGCCGCGCTCCCGCCGCGGGCGCCACGCAGGGCTCGAGGTCAACGCCGAGATCAACGTCACCGCGCTGGTGGACGTGGCGCTCACCCTGCTCGTCATCTTCATGATCACCGCGCCGATGCTGCAGGGCGGGCTGGAGGTGAAGGTGCCGAAGGCGAAGACGGAGAGCGTCCCGTCCAGCGAGGGCGTCACCGTCTCGGTGGACCGCCAGGGGCGGATCTGGGTGGGCGACGCGCCGGTGACGTGGGAGGAGTTCGAGGACGCCTTCCCGGCGATGGTGAAGGAGAAGGGGGCGGAGAGCGTCTACCTGCGCGCCGACGAGGGCGTCCCCTACGGCCGCGTCGTACAGGTCCTGGGCGCCATGAAGGCGGCGGACGTGGCCACCGTGGGGCTGATCGCGGAGGAGGAGCCCTCTCCGCGCCCCGGGGGAGGCAGGTAGCGTGCGCCGCCGCCCCGGCCGCACGGGCTCGCTCCCGCGGGCGCTGGTCGTCTCCGTGGCGCTCCACGCGGCCGCCGCGGGGGTGATGTGGGCGGCCTCGGCCGGCGGCACCGCGCGGCCGGAGCCGGCCATGCGCGTCTACAAGGTGGACATCGTCTCCCCGCCGGCCAACGTGGCGGGCGAGCCCCCGGCGGAGGCGCCGGCGCCGGCGGAGGCGCCGGAGGCCGTGCCTGCGGAGACGCCCGCGACGACGCCCGCGGAGCCGGAGCCGCCCCCGGCGGAACCCACGCCCGCCCCCCGGCCTACAAACGTCGAGCGGCCGGCGCCCGGGC
>JASLAX010000202.1 GCA_030146875.1 Longimicrobiaceae bacterium | reverse complement strand
GGCGGGGGCCGGGGGGGGGGGGGGGGCGGGGGGGCCCGCTCCCCCGGGGGCGCCGCGCGTGGGGGGGGGGCCCCCCCCGCGGGCCCCGCCCCTCCCGTGGTTCTATCCCGAGCGACGCTACGCCGTCGCGCCGCCGCAGCTCGATCCCGCGCCCGCCGTGCACCCGAAGCAGTGCGGTCCCAGCACGACCTCCCGCGCCTCCAGCGCCGCGCGGTCGAAGTCGAAGATCGTCCGCGGGGCGCGCGGGTCCACCGGCAGCTCCAGCATCTGGTTGAAGTCGCAGTCGTAGAGCGTGCCGTCCCACCCCACGGAGAGCGTGTCGCGGCACATCACCCCCCGCGCGGCGGCGGGGTTGAAGGCGCCCACCAGCCGCTCCATGTACTCGTCCAGGCGCCCCTCGTCCTGCAGGAACTCCAGGAAGCGCGAGACGGGCATGTTGGTGATGGTGAAGAGCCGGTTGAACTCGATGCCGTGCGAGCGCAGGAGCTGCCGCTTCCACTCGCGCTCCAGCGCATCCTGGTTGCCGGGCAGGAAGGTGCCCACCGGGTTCGCCACCAGCGTCAGCGTCAGCCCGGTCCCCTCGCGCCCGTACCCCAGCTCGTTCAGCCGCTTGAGCGCAGCGATGGAGTCCTCGAACACGCCGTCGCCGCGCTGCGCGTCGGTGCCCTGCTGCCGGAAGTGCGGGAGCGAGGCCACCACCTCCACCTGGTGCTCGGCGAAGAACTCGGGAAGGTAGGCGTAGTTGGGGAGGCGCGTGATGGTCAGGTTGCAGCGGTCCATCACCCGCTTTCCCGCCGCGCGCGAGCGAACCACGATCTCGCGCCACCGCCGGTGCAGCTCGGGGGCGCCGCCGGTGATGTCCACCACCGGGAAGTCGTGCGTCTCGATCACGCGCAGGCACTCGTCCAGCACCGCGTCGGGCATCATCTCGGTGCGGTCCGGGCCGGCGTCCACGTGGCAGTGGCGGCAGGTCTGGTTGCACTTCCGCCCCACGTTGACCTGGAAGATCTCGATGCGCGTGGGGCGCAGCGGGTACAGCCCGGACTCGCCGAGCGCCTGCTCGAACGACCGCGCCACCGGCACGCCCCCCAGCAGGCCGCGCTGCGCCGCCGCCGAGGAGAGGGAGGCGCGCCGCTTCTGCAGCGTCGGCAGGACCCGCGACATCACATCCCCAGCTTGTGCACGTGGTTCCGCATCTGGATGCCGTGGACGAGCGAGGCCCCGCCGCGGATGGCGGCGGCGACGTGCACGGCCTCGGTCATCTGCTCCCGGTCGGCGCCCTTGCCCAGGCAGTCGGACGAGTAGGCGTCGATGCAGTACGGGCACTGCACCGCGTGCGCCACCGCCAGCGCGATCAGCGACTTCTCGCGCTCGCTCAGCGCGCCCTCGGCGAACACGGCGTTGTACCAGGCGAAGAACTTCTCCGCCAGCTCCGGCGCGTCGTTGCCGATCTCGCCGAACTTCGGCAGGTCGTGGGAGTCGTAGTAGTGCGCGCTCATGCGGCTCCGCCGGTGGGTGGAACGTTTGTCGAATGCCTGAAGCCTATGCGAACGCCGGAGCGCGGGCAAGGCGGCGGGCCCTCATCGCGGACGCCCTCACCCGGCGGCCCGAGAGCACGCTACCCGCTTCCCGAAATGGGGAGAGGGAACGGTTTGGTCTCGTCCGGGCGGCCATCGGCCGGCACGCGCGGTGGAGTCCCGCGGGGACGATCGTGGTAGCAGCCGGGGGTTTCGCCCCCCGGAAACGCGGACGCGGCGCCGTGCGTGATCGTTCGTACGCCGTGCACCCCTCTCCGGTTGTGGGGGAGGGGCCGGGGATGAGGGGTCCCGCGGCTCCGTCCTCAGTTCGCCCGCTGGACCCCCGCGGTCAGCTTCTCCACGTACTCGCGGATGCGGCGGGCGTTGGTGCCGGCGTCGCCGCGGCCCACGCGCGAGACGGAGCGCACGTCCACGCGCGAGATGCCGGAGGCGGGCATCACCCGGATCACCACGTCGTCCTTGAAGCCGAACCAGAAGGTCTCGTCGGTGGCTTCGATGCGGCCCTGCGCGCGGTTCACGTCCACGATCTCCCACCCCATCCCCTCGGCCGCCGTTCGCGCCCGCTCGAACGCGGAGTCCACCTCCATCGGCATCATCACCGGGCGGATGTCGGGATACGCCTCCCGCTGCTGCGCGGCGATGGAGTCGCCCTCGTACGCGTGCGGGTTGGGGGCGTCGGCGCGCAGCGGGGCCACGGCGACGAACCCGGGCGGGTTCTCGGTGTCGGTGGTGATGTCGTGGATGGGCGGCGCGCCCCGGGCGGTCCGCATCCACGTGACCGGGATCGCCACCGCCGCGGTGCCCAGCACCAGGGCCACGACCGCGGGCACCACGCGC
This sequence comes from Longimicrobiaceae bacterium, assembly GCA_030146875.1. Classification (GTDB taxonomy): domain Bacteria; phylum Gemmatimonadota; class Gemmatimonadetes; order Longimicrobiales; family Longimicrobiaceae; genus JASLAX01. The sequence goes on along the minus strand of JASLAX010000202.1, from coordinate 47,035 downwards.
CCGCCCCCGCGGCGGGCCAGCAGCAGCGCGCCGAGCGCCACGGCCACGCCGGCCATCGCCAGGTACGCTCCCCAGCGCAGCATCTGGAAGCCCATCCGGAAGTTCCACCACCCGAGCCTGGAGCCCGGGCCGGCCAGCAGCACCAGGAGCAGGGCGGCGAGCGCCAGCCCCAGCGCGGCCTTCGCGGCGGGGTGGACGCGTCGGGTGGGCGGGGCGGAGTCGAGGTGGTCCGTCATGCGGCGGTCGCGGGTCCGGGTTTGCGGAGCTTCTTCACCAGGGCGGGCACCAGGGAGAGAAGCCCCAGCAGGGCGAAGGCCAGCAGCGTCTGGCCCGAGATCAGGTCGCGGGAGGAGCGGATCCCGCCGAGCGAGGTGCCCAGGTTCGCGTACACGAAGGTGCCGGGCACGATCCCCAGCGCCGTGGCCGCCACGTAGGTGCGCACGCGCACCGGGGCCAGCGCGGGGACCAGGTTCACCAGCCAGAAGGGGAACAGGGGCACCAGGCGCAGGAAGAGCAGGTACGAGAACGCGTCGTCCCCGAACCCTTCGGCGATCTTCCTCGCCCGCCCCCCCATCCGCCGCCGCGCCCAGTCCGAGACCAGGTAGCGGGCGGCCAGGAACACGATCGTCGCGCCGATCGTCGCGCCCACCACCACCGCCCCCGTCCCCACCCAGCGGCCGAAGAGGTAGCCGATGGCCAGCGTAAGGACGATCCCGCCCGGGATGCTGACCGCCGTGGACAGGGCATAGATCCCCACGGCCGCCAGCAGGGCGAGCAGGTAGTGCCGGTCGCGGAAGGCGAGCAGCGCGCCGCGATGCTCCTGCAGCGCGTCCACCGAGAGCCAGCGGCTCCCCCCCAGGGCGAAGAACGCCGCCACCCCGCCCACGAACACGCCCAGGATCGCCAGCCGGCGCCATCCTCCGCCTGCGGTCTCCTCCACCCCGTCCGGTGAGGGCGCGGAGGGCGGAACGGGAGAAGCCGGGTCGGACGCGGACTCGGCACGCCTGTCGTTCACGGCCGAGGCCTCGGGAGAAAGAGGGCGGGAGAACGGCGCCGTCGTCCTGCTCCGGGTGGACGCGGGGGAACGCCGGAATGTAGCTTGCCCCGCTCGCCCCGCCAACGACGCAGGGGTGAGGTCGCCCGCGCGGAGGTTCGGCGCGGGACCTGCTTCGCCGCGTCCACGCATCCCGCGCGTCGGATGCACCTGCGACGAGCCGCCGTCGCGCCGTTCGCCTACGACCGGCGACGTGCCCACGACCCTCGGAGCCGAAGACTGGACGTGATGCGGACGGATCCCGCCATGAGCACCGCCCTGCTGCTCGCGCAGGGAGTACCCAGCACGCTGAACGGCGCCTACTTCGCGGCGGTGCTCCTGAGCGTGCTCGTGCTCGTGCTCCACCGGGTCAGACCGTGGCTGGGGCTGGGAGGACTCGTTCTGGTCCTGGTGCTCTTCCTGTCGATCGGAAACGGGATCGGGTGGGACGATTCGATCGTCGCCTGCCTGATCGCCGCCGCTCCCCTCCTGGGGACGCGTTGGCTGGAAGGGTTGCTCGCGAGACGCCGGAGAGCCGCTCCTCCCCCAGAGCCCGCTCCGCCGCCGCCCCCGCCGCCCCCTCCGGCGGACGCCCCTCGCGTGTGCATCGGGTGCGGAGCGGCGGTCGCGGGCGGCACGAGCCGCTGCCCCTACTGCGGCCGCCCGGAGATCTGACCCCGTCGTGCTCCGGCCGAGGACGACTCGGCAGGTGCGGCGGGACGAGAATCGCAGCAACCTTCATCGCGGCGGACCAGGAGCCAGGATGCCGTCGGAGAGCAGCGAGCAGCACCGGGAGATCGCCGCGGGGCGCGGACCGGTGCCCGTGGCGGTGGTGACCGTGAGCGACACGCGCACGCCGGAGACCGACGTGAACGCCGCCTACCTGCGGGGGGCGATCGAGGAGGCGGGGCACCGCGTGGCGGGCTACCGCCTGGTGCGCGACGAGCCGGCGGAGGTGGGCGCCGCGCTCGACGACCTGGCCGGCGGCGAGGCGCGCGTCATCCTCTTCAACGGCGGAACGGGCATCGCCCCGCGCGACACGACCTACGACGTGCTGGCGGGGCGGCTGGAGAAGACGCTTCCCGGCTTCGGGGAGCTGTTCCGGATGCTGAGCTGGGAGCAGGTGGGCTCCGCAGCCATCCTCTCCCGCGCCACGGCGGGGACCTACCGCGGGCGGGTGGTGGTCTCCATGCCGGGATCGCCCGCGGCGGTGCGGCTGGCCTGGGAGCGCCTCCTGCGCCCCGAGCTCGCGCACCTGGCGTGGGAGGTGGCGCGCTGACCGGGGTGGGAGGGACGGCGATGCGGCGGTGGATGGCGGTCGCGGCGGGGCGGGCGAGGACGACGTAAGCCGGTCTCGGCGGGGGAGGGCCGGGCGCCCTCCCCCGCCGCCGCGTCAGGCCGTGACCGCGGACACCCGGACGATGCGGAGCACCGAGAGCGTCGTGCCCTGCATGCAGTACGAAACGTCCTGCACGATCCCGTCGACCTCCACCTCCTCGCCCGTCTCGTAGCCCGATAGGTCGCCGGCCAGGGTGAACAGGTCGCCCTCCGCGGTGCGCAGCGCGCGGCACTCGATCCCCTCGCGGGTCAGCGCCCCGCGCACGCGCAGCCGCTCCTGCGCGGGCGCATCGGCCAGCAGCGCCGTGCGCGGGCCGGTGGCGCCCGCCACCCGCACGCCCTTCAGCCCCGGGGGGAACGCCGGCCAGGCGAGCTCCGCCGTGACCGGCACCAGCACCTGGGGAACGGTGCCCTCCGGAGGCACCACGCTGAACCCCACGTCGTAGATCCCGTCGCCGGGCGCGCTGAGCGTCATGCGGCGCTCCAGGCGCGGGCTCTTCCACCCGGGGGAGGGGGTCCACCCCAGGGCGTTCACGTACAGGGTGGCCCCGTCGCGGGTGAGGGAGAGGACCACCTGGTCCACGCGGAGAACGGGACTGCGCGGCTTGCGGGGCATGAAGAACCTCCGATGAAAGGGTCGGCCACAGAGAATCCAGCGGTCCAGCGAAAGCGCGCATCCCGGCGACGCACGCATCGGGTCATTCTTGCAAGGACCCTGCCGGCTGACAAACGCCCGTCTTGCGGCGTTCTCGCCGGGCGATAGGCTTCCGTACGCACAACATTGGGACGCATCAGGTACATCGTTCCGGGTCGGGAGTGTCCCGCCGGCCGGGTGCCCGTCGGCCACTTGATAAACATTTCCAGACTCTATATCGTTCCGTCCCACCCGCGGCCGCCCTGGTCCGGGGGGATGATGACCGACCCACGACACGATCCGAAGGAAGATCCTTATGAAGCGTATCCTTCCCGTGGTGCTCGCCGGCTTCCTGGCCGCCTGCGCCGGCTCCGACGCCACCCTGCCGACGCCCGAGGGCGGCCCCTCCGCGGCGCTCCGGGCGCGCACCGTCGCGCTCGGACAGAGCTTCGAGATGCGCGTCGCCGAGACCGTCCACGTCTCCGGCGAGTCCCTCACCGTCCGCTTCGACGCGGTGCCCGAGGACTCGCGCTGCCCCACCGGCGTGCAGTGCGTCTGGGCCGGCAACGCCCGCGTCGCCGTCACGCTGGCGAAGACCGGCCAGCCCTCGGCCTCGCTCTCGCTGAACACGAACCTGGAGCCCCGCTCCGGCAGCTACCTGGACTACACCATCGAGCTGCTGGGCCTCGCGCCGTACCCGTCCTCCAAGGGCGGCGCGATCTCGCAGTCGCAGTACCGCGCCACCTTCGTGGTGCGCAAGGCCGGCCCCACGCTGGGCCAGCCGTTCGACCTGAAGCAGGGGACCAGCGCCACCATCGCCGGCGAGGGCCTGACCGTCTCGTTCGTGTCGGTGCCGTCGGACTCGCGCTGCCCCAGCGACGTGAACTGCTTCTGGGAGGGCAACGCCGAGGTGCAGCTCACGCTCTCCAAGCCCGGCTACCCGACCACCACCGTCGTCCTGAACACCACGCTGGAGCCCAAGTCGGCCTCGTACGCGGGCTACACGGTGTCGCTGCAGGGCCTGGCCCCGTACCCCAAGTCGACCGGCACCATCGACCAGTCGGACTACGTGACCACGCTCGTGGTGGCCAAGCCGTAGACGGAACCGGCCGTCGTTTTTCCCGCGGCCCCGGGCATCTGCCCGGGGCCGCGATTTTTGTGGTGCGCCACCGCCGCGCCCCGGAGAGCTCTGATTCGTACGAAATGTTAGACATCGTCGGACTGCCGTCACTTCTTTGATGGGTCCACAAGCGAAGCCCCAAATGGCAACAAGGGAATACCTTCCGCTCGGAAACGTACTTTTGGAGACAGTATTGACAAGCGGTACATTTGTGCCTAAACTTTTGGCGCAAGTCGGGACGCTGAAACGGGCCCGGCTTTCACCCCCCAGCCACGTGGACTGCCCCCCGCAATCCTGACCGTGGCGCTCATCACTCATCCGTACTCAGGTGGGAAAAATGACCGAGCTTACGCACATGGGCCTGACCGAGCTCTCGACCACGGACATGGTCGACGTCGACGGCGGCGACATCATCATCATCGGCAACGGCTTCATCATCATCATTCTTGAGCCCGAGCCCTGCTGCTGCGGCTGACCTGACTACGTGAGGAAGCGAGCCGCCCTCCTGCGGGGGGCGGCTCGCTTTCGTTTCGCAGCTAACTTCTGCCATCGCCTCCAGTAGTTCTCGACTCCGCGCGCCCTCTCCTCTTTGACTTCCCGCCTCCCCCGCCGTAGCTCTCCTTCCGCGGCCGCCCCTCGGCCGTACTCCATCCGAGACCGGGGAGCCGTGGCAGAGCTGGACGTCGCCGTCGTGGGCGCGGGGCACAACGCCCTGATCGCCGCCGCCTACCTGGCCCGCGCGGGCCGCCGCGTCGCCGTGTTCGAGCGCTCGGCCCGCCCGGGCGGCGCCGTGCAGACGCGCGACGACATCCTTCCCGGCTGCCGAATCGACGTGGGGTCCTCGGCCCACATCCTGATCCACCTCACGCCGATCCTGGAAGAGCTGGAGCTGGCGCGCCACGGGCTGCGCTACGTGGACTGCGACCCATGGGCGTTCCATCCGCTGGAGGACGGCCGCGCCATCCTGTTCTGGAAGGACGTGGACCGCACCTGCGAGTCCATAGCGGCCATCTCGCCGCGCGACGCGGAGGCGTACCGCCGCTTCATGGACGAGTGGCGCCCCATCTCCCACGCCGTGCTTCGCGCCTTCCTGGCCCCGCCCACGCCCGGGCGCGTCGCCTGGACCATGGCGGCCGGCGGCGGCTTCGCGAAGGGCGGGCTCCCCAAGCTGCAGGGAATCCTGGGCCCGTACCGCCAGCTCGTCGACGCCACCTTCACGCACCCCGCCGTCCGCGCCGCGATCGAGTGGATCGCCGCGCAGAGCGGGCCCCCGCCGTCGGAGCTGGGCGCCGCGCCGCTGGCGGGGTGGCAGCCCCTCTACCACGAGAGCGGGGTGAAGCGCGCCGTCGGCGGCTCGGGGGCGCTGACGGACGCGCTGGTCGCCGCCATCCGCCAGGCCGGGGGCGAGGTGCACGTAGCCTCGCCGGTGCGGCGGATCGCGGTGGAGGGCGGGCGCGCCGTGGGGATCGACGTGGCGGAGGGGGAGGAGCCCGGCGTGCCGCCCGAGGGCGCGCGGGAGACGCTGACGCGGCGGGTGCGGGCGCGCGCGGTGCTGGCGGGCTGCCACGTGGGCACGACGTTCGGGCGCCTGCTGGCGGACGCCCCGGAGGCGGCGGGGCTGCGGGAGCGGGTGGCGGCGCTGCGGGTAGGGAACGGGTTCGGGATGATCCTGCGCTGCATGACGAGCGAGCTGCCGGCCTATGCGGGGTGGGAGGGAGACCCCGCGCGCGGCGGGGACGGCGCGCCGGGGCCCATGCACCGCGGGCTGCAGCTCCTCTGCCCTCCCGCGCCGTTCCTGGACCACGCCTACGCCGACTTCCTGCGCGGCGAGCCCGCGCGCCACCCCGCCGTGGTGGCCATGACGTGGTCGGCGGTGGACGCCTCGCTGGCCCCGCCCGGGAAGCACCTGCTCTTCGCGTGGGCGCAGTACCACCCGTACGCCCTGGCGGGCGGAGCCCGGTGGGAGGACGTCCGCGAACGCGAGGCGGAGCGCATCCTGGCTGCCGTGGGCCGCTTCGCCCCCAACGTGCCCGGGTGCGTGGAGGCGGTGCACGTGCAGACGCCGCCCGATCTGGAGCGCGAGCTGGGCCTGCTGCACGGCAACGTCATGCACCTGGAGATGGGGATGGACCAGATGTTCTTCTTCCGCCCCCTCCCCGAGCTCTCCGGCTACCGCACCCCCATCCCGGGCCTCTTCCTCACCGGCGCCAGCACGCACCCCGGCGGCGGGGTGTTCGGCGCGTCCGGCCGCTCGGCCGCGGGGGTGGTGGGGAAGGCGCTGGGGCGGGGGTGAGGGCGGGTCCCTCCGGCGGCGAGGGGCGGCCCTGGCGCATCGCCTCCTCGTCAGCCTGAACGACGCACCCGACGAGGAACCCACCGACGTCGAGCTCGAATGGGACGCGGAGATCCAGCGAAGGCGGGAGGCCTATCGCCGTGGTGCGGCGAAGACCGTCTCCTCGGCCGACGTCTTCGCAAAGGTGCGTGCCCTCCTGAAGTGAGCCACGTCCCGTTCCTCACCGAGGCCGACGACGAGTTCCTGCACGCGGCCGCGTCCTAGCGCGGGAGCCACGGCGGCGGCGCCAAGGCGCCCGAGCCGCGCCCGCCCGCGGCCCCCCGCCCGGCGAGCCGCGAGGGGGCGCCCCACGTTGCACACGCCGCTCGACGCGCCGCGTTGAGCGGCGCTCACCTTGCCGGGGCGGGTGCCACCTGCTATCAGTATCCCAACTCTAGCCCCTCCCGCGCACGCGCGGGTGCGGGGCACCTGACGAAGTGAGCGAACGAGAACGTCACGCATGGCTACCACGCTGAACCCGGAGACCTCCGCGCCGTCCCATGGACGCGCGAGCCGGCACGGGCTGGACCACCACGGGATCCGCAACCCGGGAACCGTGTTCTGGAACCTCTCCCCCGTGGAGCTGGTGGAGCACGCGATCCGCCGCGGCGAGGGGAGCCTGGTGGAGGGGGGGCCCTTCAACGCCGTCACGGCGCCGCACACGGGGCGCTCCCCGAACGACCGCTTCGTCGTGAAGGAGCCCTCGTCCCAGGAGCACGTGTGGTGGGGGAAGGTCAACGTCCCCATCTCTCCCGAGCACTACGACACCCTGCGGCAGGACGTGCTGGCGCACCTGGAGGGGCAGGACCTGTTCGTGCGCGACATGGTGGCGGGGGCCGACCCGCGCTACGCCCTGAACGTGCGGGTCATCACCCCGAACGCCTGGCACAACCTGTTCGCGTTCAACATGTTCCGGCGTCCGGAGGAGGAGGGGGTCCAGGACATGGTCCCGGGCTTCACCATTCTGCACGCCCCCGAGTACGAGGCCGACCCGGCCCGCCACGGCACCCGCACCTCCACCTTCATCCTGATCAACTTCGGGGCGAAGGAGGTGCTGATCGGCGGCACCCGCTACGCCGGCGAGATCAAGAAGTCCGTGTTCGGGGTGATGAACTACGTGCTCCCCATGCAGGGCGTGCTCTCCATGCACTGCTCGGCCAACGTGGGGAAGGAGGGCGACACGGCCCTCTTCTTCGGCCTGTCGGGCACCGGCAAGACGACGCTCTCCGCCGACCCCGACCGCGGCCTGATCGGCGACGACGAGCACGGGTGGAGCGACGAGGGGATCTTCAACTTCGAGGGGGGCTGCTACGCCAAGGCGGTCAAGCTCTCCGCCGAGGGCGAGCCCGAGATCTACGCAACGACCAAGATGTTCGGGACGGTGCTGGAGAACCTGGTGCTGGACGAGAAGCGGCGGGTGGACTTCGACGACATCTCCATCACCGAGAACACCCGCATCTCGTACCCGCTGCACTACATCGACAACTTCGTGCCCGACGCGCGCGGCGGGCACCCGCGCAACATCGTGTTCCTGACGGCCGACGCGTACGGGGTGCTGCCCCCGATCTCCAGGCTCACGCCCGAGCAGGCGATGTTCTACTTCCTCTCCGGGTACACGGCCAAGGTGGCGGGCACCGAGCGCGGGGTGAAGGAGCCGCAGCCCACCTTCTCGGCGTGCTTCGGCGCGGCGTTCCTCTCGGTGCACCCGGGCGTCTACGCGGACCTGCTGGGCAAGAAGATCGAGGAGCACGGCTCGCGCGTCTGGCTGGTGAACACCGGGTGGACCGGCGGGCCGTACGGGACCGGGCACCGGATGAAGCTCTCCCACACCCGCGCCATGGTCCGCGCCGCGCTGGCCGGCGACCTGGACGACGTGGAGACGACCGAGGCGCAGTTCTTCGGGCTGGCGGTGCCCACGAGCGTGCCGGGCGTTCCGTCCGACGTGCTGCTGCCCCGCGGCACGTGGCCCGATCCGGCCGCCTACGACGAGAAGGCGCGCGAGCTGGCGGCGGCCTTCTGCAAGAACTTCGAGCAGTTCGCCGACCGCGTTCCGCCCACGGTGCGCGAGGCCGGGCCCAGGACGGTGTAGCCCGCCGTCCTCCCCGCAGGCAGGAAGACCCCCGCCGGGCTCGATCCGGCGGGGGTCCTTGCGTTCCGGCGGGAATTGCCCGTACGCGGGCGGCCCGCTACCTTGCCGCGGTCCCGCACCGGCGCAGACCGCCGCCTCCCGACCCACGAGCCGAGCCATGCACGCACCCATCCGTCTCGCCGCCGCGGTGCTCCTCCTGGGCGCCGCCGCGTGCGCCTCCGCACCGCGCGCCGCCATGCCCGAGCCCACCGACGGCGCCGCGGTCCTCCGCGCCATGCACCAGCGCTACGACGGCCGCTGGTACCGCACCCTCTACTTCACGCAGAAGACGGTGCGGACGCTTCCGAACGACTCCACGGTCACGGAGGAGTGGCGCGAGTGGGCCACCATCCCCGGCGGCCTGCGCATCGAGATGGGCCCGCGCGCGGCGGGCAACGGCGCCATCTTCCGCGGCGACTCGGTGTTCCACATCCGCAACGGCCGCCCGGTCGCCCGCGTCAAGCAGCGCAACCCGCTCGCCATCCTGGGCTTCGACGTGTACGGGCAGCCCCCGGAACGCAGCGCCGAGATCCTGCGCGAGGAGGGCATCGACCTGTCGAAGCTCCACGTCACGGAGTGGCAGGGGCGCCGGACCTACGTGGTGGGCGCCGCGGCCGGCGACCTGAAGTCCAAGCAGTTCTTGGTGGATGCCGAGCGGCTGGTCTTCGTGCGCCTGCTGGAGCCGTTCCCGCAGGACGCCAGCAAGACGATGGACATCCGCTTCGACGACTACGAGCGTCTGGGCGGGGGCTGGATCGCGCCGCGGGTGGAGATCCTGCTGGACGGCAAGATCATGATGACCGAGGACTACTCCGACGTGAAGATCGACGTGCCCGTCGGGCCGGCCTTCTTCGACCCGGACCGCTTCATGGAGGCGCCGACGGGGCCCCGGTCGTGATCCGCTAGACGGCGAACGGCAGCTCTCACGAGGAGGCGCGGAGGACGCGGGGGCGCGGCCTGCCCGCGCCTTCGCGCCTTCGCGTCGGTGGCATCCATCCAGGGGAGCGTTGCGCGGGGGGCTTGCGGCCCCGCGTTGGAACCTGAGTGACTCCAGAAGCGCGGCGGTGCTTGAAGGGGTGCATCGATCTCGTTATCGTTGTACGTAACCTAATCGATGGAGGCGCGCGTGGAGAAGGTCACCATCTCACCGAAGTTCCAGGTCGTGATCCCGCGCTCGATCCGCGAGCGGCTGAACCTACGGCCGGGGCAGCAGGTTCAGGTGATCCCGTACGAGGATCGCATAGAGTTCATTCCGCTACGGCCCGCGCGGGAGCTTCGTGGCTCGCTCAGGGGCATGTCCACCGACTTCACCCGGGACGGGGACAGGCTGTGACCACGCGATCGCGCCCTCGGAACGTCGTGGACTCCTCTGGTTGGGTGGAATACCTGGCGGACACTCCCAACGCGGAGGTATTCGCGGCGGCCATCGAGGATCCCGAGCACCTGGTGGTGCCGACGCTCAGTATCCTGGAGGTGTTCCGGTGGGTGCTGCGGGAACGGGGCGAGAACGACGCACTGCAGGCGGTCGCGCTCATGCAGCAGGGGGAGGTCGTGGATCTGGACGTCGCGCTGTCCACACGCGCCGCGAAGCTGGGGCTGGAGCACAGGCTTCCCCTCGCGGACAGCGTCATCCTGGCCACGGCACTGGCCCACGGGGCCGTGCTGTGGACCCAGGACGCGCACTTCGAGGCGGTTCCGGGCGTTCAGTACTACCCGAAGCAGGGCTCCTGATTCGTTGCCTCCGCATTGGTGCCATCCTACTGGGTAGTGTTTCCGCCGAGGGATTTCTCGCGCGTCGAGCGACGTTCCTCGGGCAAGGGACGCGGAGTTGAACGGAGGGTTCGCCGAGTTCGCCGAGGACCACGCCGGATCCCTCCGCGAACTCCGCGTACTCCGTGAAATCCGCGTCCCTTCCCGTCGCCGGCCCTTCCGGAGTCCTTCTCGGGACGAGCGGGCGCCCGCCGCCTCACCCCTACGCGTTCTCGCGCCTCCGCGTGGGACGTCGCCCCGGCTCGACCGACCCACGGAAAGCCACGCTGCCCGCTTGACTTCGGGGGGGTGGACGGGTATGCTCCCGCCCCCGTGAACCCCTCCCCGCCGGCCCATCTTCCGCACGAGTTCGAGGTCGTCCGCGACCCGCTCTGGAACACCGTCCGCATCGATCCCACGGCGCTGCGGATCGTGGACACGCCGGAGTTCCAGCGCCTTCGCCACATCCGCCAGCTCGGCCTGGCGTACCTGGTCTATCCCGGCGCCACGCACACCCGCTTCGACCACGCGCTGGGCGTCTACCACCTGGCGCGGACGGCGCTGGGCCTCCTCTCCGAGCGCGGGGAGCTGGCCGGGGTGGACCCCACCGACTGCCGCCTGGTCCCCTACGCGGCGCTGCTCCACGACATCGGCCACTACCCCTTCTCGCACGCGCTGGAGGAGCTGGACGGCGAGCGCGTGCCCGGGCACCACGAGGAGCTCACCGCGCGCTTCCTGGCCGCGCCGGGGATCCGCGCGGCGCTCGGCGAGATCGCGCCCGACGCGCCGGAGCGGATCGACGCCATGATCCGCGCGCGCTCCGACTCCCCGCTCCAGGGGCTGGTCTCGGGCTCGCTGGACCTGGACAAGATCGAGTACCTGCGTCGCGACGCGCGCTTCTGCGGGGTGCCGTACGGCGAGGTGGACGTGGACCGCCTGCTCAACGCGCTCACCCTGCTCCGCGACCCCGAGACGGGGCAGATGGAGGTGGGGATCCACGAGAAGGCGCTCTCCGCGCTGGAGTCGCTGCTCTTCGCGAAGTACCAGATGTTCCGGAACGTCTACTGGCACCACGCGGTGCGCGCGGCGACGGCGCTCTACAAGCGGCTGGTGGAGGAGGCGGTGGACGCCGGCGTGATCGCCCCCGACGAGCTGATCGGGCAGAGCGACGAGCGGCTGCTGGCGCTGGTGGAGGTGCGCGCGGAGGGGCGGACCGACGAGGGGGCGCGGCGCGTGGCCGAGCGCTGGCTGCCCGCCGTGCGCGACCGGCTGCTCCCCAAGCGCGCACTGGAGATGCGCGGCGAGGCGCTGCGCGGCCTGCCGGCGGAGGAGTGGCTGGGGCAGGGCGACGTGGTGCGCGGCCTGGAGGCACGGCTGGCGGCGGAGCTGGGGCTGCCGGGCGGCGGGGTGCTGGTGGACTATCCCGAGAAGCCGCGGATGATGGGGCTGGACCTGCTCCTGCTCCGCCGCGACGGCACGGTGCAGCGGCTGGACGAGCGGGGGCGCTCGGGGCTGATCGACCTTCCCCGCGTGGCGGACGAGCTGTACTACACGGCGCGGGCGTTCCGCGTCTTCACCGTGGAGCGGCGCGCGCTGGACCCGGCGCGCATCCTCCCCCTGCTGGCGCTGGACGCCGGCGCGCTCGCGGCGCGCCTGGCCGATCCCGCCCCCCTGCTGTGAGCCAGGACACCCCCGCCCCCAGCCTGTACGACGACGGCCCCGGCCCCCGTCTGCTGATCGCCGAGGACGACGCGGCCTCCGCGCGCGTCCTGCGCACCATCCTGCGCCAGGAGGGCTACCGCATCGGCATCGCCTGCGACGGGCCCGCCGCCATGGCCGCGCTGGAGGCCGAGGGGCCGCCGGACGCCCTGCTGCTGGACTGGATGCTCCCGGAGATCTCGGGCCTGGAGCTCTGCCACCTGGCGCGGCAGCGCTGGGACGCGGTGGAGCTTCCCATCCTGATGGTGACCGCGAAGGGCGACCCCGAGAGCGTATACGCGGCGTTCGACGCGGGGGCCAGCGACTACGTGGTGAAGCCCTTCCGCGGCGCGGAGATCCGCGCCCGCATCGCCGCGCACCTGCGCATGCGGCGGCTGGTGGCGGAGCGGCGCCGGATGGAGGAGCACCTGCGCGACCGCGAGAAGCTCTTCGCCCTCGGCCTCGTCGCCGGCGGCGTGGCCCACGACCTGAACAACCCGCTGGCGGTGATCGCCGGGCACGCGCAGCTCCTCCTCCGCGACTCCGGGAGCGGGGAGGAGGGCGAGCAGCTCCGAGAGATCCTGGTCGCGGTGGAGCGCTGCCGGCGGATCGTGGGCGACCTGCTGGGCTTCGCGCGGCGGCACCCGGCGGAGCGGGGCGAGATTGACGTGGCCGCCGTGGTCCGCGACACCCTGGCCATGCGGGAGAAGGCGATGCGCACGGCGGGCATCCACCCCTCGCTCCACCTGCCCGACGCCCTTCCCACGGTGACGGCCGACGCGCACCAGCTCCAGCAGGTCTTCCTGAACGTGCTGCTGAACGCCGAGCAGGCGATGACGGAGGGGGGGCGGATCCGGGTCTCGGTGGCGCACGACGGCTCGCAGGGCGTGGTCTGCGTCGACTTCCTGAACGACGGCCCGCCCATCCCGCCAGACGTGCTGCCCAGCGTGTTCGAGCCGTTCTTCACCACCAAGCCGCTGGACGAGGGCACGGGGCTGGGGCTGGCCGTCTGCCGGCGGATCGTGCGCGAGCACGGCGGCGAGATCGAGGTGGAGAGCGGCCCCGGCGGCACGCGATTCCGCGTCCGCCTCCCGGCGGACGGGGCCGCGCCGGCGTCGATCCCGACGCGGCGCTAGGCGGCGCCCTCGGCCGATGCCGCCGCGCAGGCGGCGGCGCGGTCCAGCAGCAGACGGCGCTCGCGGGCGTTCTGCGTGAGCCCTGCGGCGCGCTCCAGCTCCACGCGAGCCTCCTCCATCCTTCCCAGCTTCACCAGCAGGTCGCCGCGGACGCTGGGGAGCAGGTGATACGACTTGAGGGAAGGCTCGGAGGCGAGGGCGTCCACGATGGGGAGCGCGGCCGCGGGGCCGAACGCGAAGGAGACGGCCACGGCGCGGTTCAGCTCCACGACGGGCGAGGGCGTCAGCCGCGCCAGCGCGAAGTAGAGCGCCGCGATGCGCCGCCAGTCGGTCTCCCCCGCCGTGTGCGCCCGCGCGTGGCAGGCGGCGATGGCGGCCTGCAGCGCGTACGGACCCCCTGCGCCGCCCAGCGCCTCCGCCCGCTCCAGCGCCGCCAGGCCGCGGCGGACGAGCAGGTGGTCCCACCGCGCGCGGTTCTGGTCCAGCAGCAGGACGGGCTCGCCGGACGGGCCCACGCGCGCGCGCAGGCGCGAGGCCTGGATCTCCAACAGCGCCACCAGCCCGTGCACCTCCGGCTCGGCGGGCGCCAGTTCCGCCAGCACGCGTCCCAGGCGGAGCGCCTCTTCGCAGAGGGCGGGGCGCACCCAGTCCTCGCCGGCGGTGGCGGAGTAGCCCTCGTTGAAGATCAGGTAGACGACCTCCAGCACGGAGGAGAGGCGCGCCTCCAGTTCGGACCCGCGGGGCACCTCGAAGGGCGCCTTCGCGTCCGCCAGCGTCTTCTTCGCGCGGACGATGCGCTGCTGCACGGTGGGGACGGGGACCAGGAAGGCCCGCGCGATCTCTTCCGTGGTCAGCCCGCCGAGGAGACGGAGGGTGAGCGCGACGCGGGCCTCGGTGGAGAGGACCGGGTGGCAGGCGGTGAAGACCAGGCGCAGCAGGTCGTCGCCCACGGGGTCGTCCAGCGCCTCGTCCAGCGCGTCGACCACACGCTCCCGCCCGGACTCGATCTCGTGGGCCAGCTCGGCGTGCTTGCGGTCCAGCATGGGCCGGCGGCGGATCTCGTCCACCGCGCGGCGCCGGGCGGCGGTCATCAGCCACGCGCCCGGGTTGTCGGGCACGCCGGTCCGCGGCCAGCGCTCCAGGGCGGCGAGCAGCGCGTCCTGGGCCAGGTCCTCGGCCAGTCCCACGTCCCCGGTCATCCGGGCCAGGGCGGCGATGATCCTGGCCGACTCGATCCGCCAGACGGCGTCGATGGCGCGATGGGTCTCGTCGTTCGTCACGTGACGGAGGATAGCGATCGCGCGCGCCCGCGCAACCCGCCGCCCCGCCGTCGTCCCCCGGCTCCGTTTCGTTCCGCCGCTTCCGGACGTGGAGGCGGGGGCGGACGCGGCGCCCGCCCCCGCCGGCCACCGCCCGTCCGCGAAGGCGATCACCTCGCCGCCACGCGCCCCGCCGCCTGCCGCTCGGCCTCCGCGCCCAGGCTCGCCAGCCCAGCCTCGAACTCCCTGCCGAGCATCCGGTCCATGTCCACGAACACGCCGATCACCTTCGAGAGGAAGGGCGAGGGCCCGTGCATGGCCCAGGTGACGCGGGTGCCCCCGGCGGCGGGCTCCAGGATGAACTCGGCGGTGTTGGTGATCCGCATCGGCTTCCGGAAGTCCATCCGCACCGTCACGCGCTCCGGCGACGCGCCCACGATCTCCATCCGCCCCGCGCCCGCCTGCCCGTTCCCGCTCCAGGCGTAGGTCGCGCCCCGTCCCGCCGCCGCGCCTCCGAAGGTCCTCTCCATCCGCGGGTCCAGCTTCTCGAAGGGCGACCACTCGTTCCAGCGGCGGAAGTCGTGGATCAGGGCGTACACGGCCTCCGGCGGCGCCTGGATGGTGGCGGTGCGCTCCACGCGGAAGGCGTCGGGGCGGGTGGCGGCGAAGGCCAGGACGGCGGCGACCAGCACGACGCCCGCGGCGGCGATCTTCTTCAGCATCGTTCCCTCCCGGGGAAGGTGGTGGGCGGCGCGGCCCCCGTTCGGAGGCCGCGGCTCGACGTCGAGGTCAGTCCTTCTTCGGGGCGCCGATGGACCAAGTGTGGCCGAAGGGGTCGCGGAGCTGACCGTAGCGGTCGCCCCAGAACTGCTCGTCCAGGGGCGTCACCACGGTGGCGCCGGCCTCGACCGCGCGGTCCCACCAGGCGTCGGCATCGTCCACGGCCAGGTGCAGCATCACGCCGCGCGGGCCGTAGCCCAGGGGCTCGCCGCACTCCTTGAACTCGTCGGCCATCATGAGGTCGGCGCCGTTCACCCGCAGGTGGCAGTGGATCAGCAGCTCGCCGTCGGGGTGCTCGACGCGCATCTGCTCCTGGGCGCCGAAGGCGCGGGCGTACCACTCGGACGCCTGCCTGGCGCCGCGGACGGTGAGGTACGGGGTGACGCCCTGCAGGGCGACGGTGGTCTCGGCCATGATCGTTCTCCGGCTGCGTGGTGGTGGACCGTGGACGGCGCCCTCGCCGCCCCCTGGACGTATGTCGAACGGGGAGCGCCCGGATCGACACGCGGCGTCTACCGCTTGGCGATCCGCTCGCGGATGCGGGCGTGGTGCTCGATCCCCTCACCCTCGCCCAGCTCCTCCAGCTCGTACACGCGCCGGATCTCCAGCCGCACGTTCCCGTTGCCGTCCTCCACCGGCCAGCGCTTCGCCCACCCGATCGCGTCCTCCTTCGACGCCACATCGATGACGGTGTAGCCGGCGATGAGCTCCTTCGCCTCCGCGAACGGCCCGTCGGTCACGGTCGGCCGCCCGCCCGAGAAGGTGACCATCGCGCCCTTCGAGGTCGGGTGCAGCCCGTCGCCTCCGATCATCACCCCGGCGTTCACCATCTCCTCGTTGTAGCGCGCCATCGCCTCGATCAGCTCCTCGCCGGCCTTCATGCCGGCCTCGGTGTCCTCGTCGGCCCTGCGGATGATCAGGAAGCGCACGGGTCTCTCTCCGTCTCGGGTTCCGGTTTCCTCGCTCTCTACACACACGACGAACGAGCGTGAGGTGGATCGACAGCCATCCGTCGTGGCGGTCGCCCCCTCACCGGCGAATGAAGTCGCGGCAACGACAACACGAATTCCGCGTTAGCGGACCGGCCTCTTTTCGGTCGAGCCCAGCTCCGTCCACGAGGCGCCAGCCGAAACGCGAAGGAAATCCGCTCGCGCTTCGGGGAGGGGAGCCACCGGGAGGCGCTTCGGAAGCGACGAGGTGGTGCCCCCCGCACCTCTGTGCGCTCCGCGCGTCCGCGTGAGGCGGCCGTTGCGGTTCTCCGCGTCTCCGCGTCCTCCGCGTCTCCGCGTGGAAAGGCGTCGCCGGGGCGCGAGACGGCGGCGGCGGAAACGACGAGAGCCGCTCGACCGGGCAAGGTCGGGCGGCTCTCTCTCTCGGCCGAAGATGTGGCGAGGATCAGGCGCGGGCGGCGGCGGTCCCGGCGGCGGTTTCCGAAGGCGCGGAGGAGGGCGGGTAGAACGCCTCGCGGACCTCCGCCGTGCCCTGCCCGGCGATGCGGAGGAACTGCTCGGCCAGGTCGACGGCGTCCTGCAGGGTCGGCAGCTCGACGAGCGAGAACCCGGCGATCAGCTCCTTGGCCTCGGCGAACGGACCGTCGATCACCGTCCTCTTTCCTCCCGTGAGGCGCACCCGCGCCCCGGCGGCGCTGGGCTTCAGGCCCTCGTAGCCCAGCAGCACCCCGGCGGCCTGCAGCTCCTGGATGAAGCGGCCCATCTCCGCCAGGTCCAGGCAGGGCGGCACGTCCACCTCCGAGTCCGAGTCGTTCCGGAACATGATCATGAACCGCATCGTCTTCTCCAGAGCACGGGATCCGCCCGCGGGCCGGGCTTCGCTCCCGCTATTCTGCACCGGGAGGGCGGGGAGCGCCAGATGGGACCGCGCACCGCTTCTTGCAGCGGTGGCCGCGCCGTCCGAGCGACGCACGTCGACGAGAGAACGCCCTGCAGTCCGGGAAGACGACCGATGCCCAGAACCAAGCCCCTGCTCGCCGCGCTGGCCCTTGCCGCGCTGGCGGCCTGCGCTCCCCGCCCCCCCGCGCCAGAGGCCGTCTCCGGCGGGATGACCGCCGACGAGGCGCCCTCGGCCGCCGGCGCCGACGGCCAGCCCTGCACGCCGCTGGAGACCCGCGCGGCCAACAACACCTCGGCCCGCCCGGCGTTCCAGGGGCAGACGCGCACCTGCGGCATCCGCTCCGGCGTGGCCCACCAGGTGGACGTGGTCGCGAGCGGGCTGCGGAAGCCGTGGGCGGTGGAGCCGCTCCCCGGCGGCGGCTTCCTGGTGACGGAGAAGGGCGGCAACCTGCGCATGGTCTCCGCCGCGGGGCAGGTGGGGGCCCCGATCGCGGGCGTGCCGGCGGTGGACGCGCGCGGACAGGGCGGGCTGCTGGACGTGGCGCTGAGCCCGCGCTTCACCAGCGACCGCACGATCTTCTGGAGCTACTCGGAGCCGCGCGAGGGGGGGAACGGGACCAGCGTCGCGCGGGGGGTGCTCTCCGCCGACCGCACCCGGCTGGAGCAGGTGCGCGTGATCCTGCGCACCCGGCCCACGTACAACAACGGCATGCACTTCGGCTCGCGCCTCGCGTTCGGGCCCGACGGCATGCTCTACGTGACGATGGGCGATCGCTCCGACATCCGCACGCGCCCGCAGGCCCAGGAGCTGGGCAGCCACCTGGGCAAGACGCTGCGCGTGCGCCCCGACGGCACCGTGCCGCCCGACAACCCGTACGTGGGCCGGGCGGGGGCGCTGCCGGAGATCTGGTCGGCGGGCCACCGCAACATCCAGTCGGCCGCGTTCGACCCGCAGGGGCGCTTCTGGATCGTGGAGCACGGCCCCCGCGGCGGCGACGAGGTGAACCTGGTGACGAAGGCGAAGAACTACGGGTGGCCGCTGGTCGGGTACGGGATGGAGTACTCCGGATCGGCCATCACCGGCCAGGTCACCCAGCGCGGCGGGTTCGAGCAGCCGGTCTACTACTGGGATCCCGTGATCGCCCCGTCCGGCCTGCAGCTCTACACCGGCGCGGCCTTCCCCGCCTGGCGGGGGAGCCTGTTCGTGGGCGGGCTGGGATCGATGCGGCTCGTGCGCCTGGCCCTGCGCGGCAACCGCGTGGTGGGCGAGGAGCACCTGCTCGCCGACCGCCGCCAGCGGATCCGCGACGTGCGGCAGGGGCACGACGGCAACCTGTACCTGGTGACCGACCACGACAACGGCGAGCTGCTGAGGGTCTCGCCCCGGCGGTGACCTGCGGCCGGGGTGGATCGCGAGCACGAAGGCGAGAAGGCCGGCGCCGGGACGATCCCGGGCCGGCCTCCTTCGCGTCCGCCGCCGCGGCGCGCTACGACGGGTGCTGCTCGGCGACCCGGGCGCGGAGCCGCTCCTCCTGCTCGCGTAGCTCGGGGGTGAACTCCTCGCCGAAGTCTTCGGCCTCGAAGACCGGGCGGATCTCGATCTCGCTGTCGCCCGGCATGGGGTTGGGGCAGCGCTTCACCCACTCGACGGCCTCCTCCATCGACCGCACCTGCCAGAGCCAGAAGCCGGCGACCAGCTCCTTGGTCTCGGCGAACGGGCCGTCGACCACCGTGCGGCTCGCGCCCGAGAAGCGGACGCGGGCGCCCCTGGAGGAGGGGTGCAGCCCCTCGCCCGCCAGCATGATCCCCGCCTTCACCAGCTCCTCGTTGTACCTGCCCATCGCGGCCAGCAACTCCTCCGTGGGCATCACCGCCGCCTCGGAATCGGCGGTCGCCTTCACCATGACCATGACTCGCATCGTACCGTCTCCGTGCTGGGGTCCGGAGCGGCTCGCCGGGGGCGCCCGCCCACCGCGTCCATCCGCTCTCCACTGACACGACGAACGGAGGGCGGCGGGATCGACACGCCGCCCTCCCGGGTTCCGCGGACGCCGCTCAGGCGGGGTGGATGCCGATCAGCACGGCGGTGACGTTGTCGGCGCCGCCACGGGCGTTGGCCTCGTCGATCAGGCGCTGGACCACGTCGTCGGGCGGGTGGCCGGAGCGCAGGATGGTGCCCAGGGTGCGGTCGGGGACCATCCCGGTGAGCCCGTCGCTGGCCAGCAGCACCGTGTCGCCGGGGCCGAAGCGGCCGGCGAGCAGGTCCGGCTCGTCGCCCGAGTCGGCGCCCAGCGCGCGGGTGATGACGTGCGACAGGTGGTGACGCCGCGCGGCCGACGGGGTCAGCACGCCCGCGTCCACCTGGCGCTGCACCCAGGTGTGGTCGGTGGTGAGCTGGGCCAGCTTGCCGGCGCGCAGCAGGTAGGCGCGCGAGTCGCCCACGTGGCCGATCCGGTACGCGCCGTCGTCGCAGAGGATCAGCGAGGTGAGCGTGGTGCCCATCCCTCGCGTGTCGGGCGCGGCCGCGGTGTGCGCCGCGATGGCGCGGTGCGCCCGCTGGTAGGCGGCGTGCAGCACCGCCTCCAGGGTCGCCCAGTCGGCGCGGGCGTCGAGCGCCTCCTCCAGCGCCTCGCCCACCTCCTTCACGGCCAGCGCGCTCGCCACCTCGCCGGCGGCGTGCCCCCCCATCCCGTCCGCCACCAGGAACACCCCGCGGGTCTCGTCCACGCGGTAGGAGTCCTCGTTGCTCTGCCGCACCTTGCCCACGTGGGTGCCGGCCGCCGCCGTCCAGCGCACGCTCACGCGGCGGCGGGGAGCGGGGAGGACACGGAGGCGGCGCCCTGCCAGGAAGCCGGCGGAGCGGCGGAGGACACCTCCACCGGCAGCACGCCGGTGAAGAAGAGCGCGGCGACCACCAGCGCCAGCAGGATCAGCGCGGCCAGCCAGAGCGGGAAGCGGAAGCCGGCGGACTCCTCCTTGAGGGTCTTCTTCGGGGGCGGCGGCACGTACTCGGCGCGCGCGGCTTCGGGATCGGCCTCGGCGGCGCGGAAGATGGCGCTGAAGCCGCCGAAGCGGACGCTCGCGCCGTACGGGAGCGGCGTGGGCACGCCGGGGGCCAGGCGGACGCCCTCCACCGCGGTGCCGTTGGTGGACTCCAGGTCGGTCAGGCGCCACGAGCCGGAGTCGAACTCCAGGCGCGCGTGGTTGGCCGAGACGGAGTCGTCGTCCAGCACCACGTCGCACTGCGGCGCGTTGCCGATGGTCACCACGGGAGCGGGAACGGCGACGTGGTCGCCGTAGCGCGGGCCCGCCTGGCGCACGAACAGGGCGAGCGCGCCCGCGGGACGGTCGCCCGTACGCACGATGGACATGGATCCTGGCTCTTCCTGAAGAGGGATGGCTGGGGGCCGCGGCCCCGCGGAACGGTAACGCACCACCGCCCCCGGGTGCAAGGTGCGGTCCCCGGCCCGCTTGACCCGGGGGCTCCGCACGCGTAAGATTCTGCTGCCCGCCAACGTACGCCTCCCCGGCCCCTCGTGATCGCCACCTTCCTCGTCGGCCTCGCCCTTCTCGCCTCGCCCGCCGCCGACTCCTCGGCCACCGCGGCGGTCCCCCTGGAAGGCACGTGGAAGTTCCGCGCCGGAGACGCCGCGACGTGGGCGAGCCCCTCGCTCGACGACCGCGACTGGACGGACGTGCCCGTGCCCGGCGAGTGGGAGGTGCGCTTCCCCGGCTACGACGGCTACGGGTGGTACCGCCGGCAGGTGACGATCCCCGCGGGGCTGGACGGCGAGCCGGTGGGGCTGCGCTTCGGCGCGGTGGGCGACGCCTTCGAGGTCTACTGGAACGGCGTGCGCATCGGCGCGCGCGGCACCTTTCCGCCGGACTTCGCGGAGGGGGTGGACCCCACGCTGCTGATGGTGCCCGAGCGGGCGCTGGCGCTCCAGCCGGGGGGCCGGCACGTGCTGGCGATCCGCGTCTACAACGACTACGCCTACGGCGGGCTGATGGGCGGCGTGGTCATGGGCCGCTACGAGCACCTGGCCGACCGCCGCTCGCCGGGCGACGTGGTGATCGGCGGGCTGGTCTCGTTCTTCATCGCCATCGGCGTGTACCACCTGGCGTTCTTCGTCCGCCGCCGCGCGGCGCGCGAGAACCTGTGGTTCGCGGTCCTGTGCATGCTCGTGGCCGTCTACGGCGCCACCTTCTCCACCGTGGGGCAGGCGGCGGTGGTGCCCTACATGAACCCCTACCGCCTGGGCCTGCTGGCCATGCTGGCGGCGGGGCCGTTCTTCGTGGCGCTGGTCTACCGGCTCTTCGACCTGCGGCTGGCGCGCACCGAGGTGTTCGTGATGGGGCTGTTCGCCGCGTGCCTGGGGGGGGCGGTGCTGCTGCCCCTGGGCGACCTGGCGCGCTTCAACACCATCATCGACGCGGGGCTGGCGGTCGGGCTGATGGCCATCGTGATGCGCGCCATCCTGGCGCGCTCGCCGCACCGCCCGCACGACCTGCTGCTGGTGGCGGGCACGGCGGCGTTCGCGGCGACCATGATGTGGGACCTGGCCAGCGAGTACGGGTGGGTGCCCGTCGCGGAGCTGATCCCCGGCGTGCCCTCGCTCTTCTGGTTCGGCTTCCTGGTCTTCCTGCTCTCGGTGGGCATCGCCACCGCCGGGAAGTGGGCGCTGACCGAGGCCACCGCCCTGGTCGACCCGCTCACCGACCTCTCGCGCCGCCACGTCTTCGACGACGCGCTGCGCCGCGAGACGGAGCGCCTGCGCCGCACGGGCGGCTCGCTCGCGCTGGTCCTGATCGACTTGGACCACTTCAAGCGCGTCAACGACTCGCACGGGCACCGCGTGGGCGACGAGGTGCTGGCGCGCGTGGGACGCCTGCTTCGCCACAGCGCCCGCAACATCGACCTGCCCGCCCGCATCGGCGGCGAGGAGTTCGCGGTCCTGCTCTACGACACGGGGCTGGAGGGCGGGAACGCGTTCGCGGAGCGCTTCCGCGGGCACCTCTCGGAGCTGCAGTTCGCGGTGAGCGGCGGCACGCTGCGGGTCACGGCGAGCGTGGGCGTGTCCGTGGGCTCCGAGCTGGTCACCCCCGACGAGCTGATGGAGACCGCCGACCGCGCCCTGTACCGCGCCAAGGCCGAGGGCCGCGACCGCGTGGTCTCCGTCGCCCTCCCCGGCGCCGACGAGCCCCAGCCCCGCGCCGAGCGCCGCCGGCGGGACCCGGGGGAGTAGGCGACCCCCTCGAACGTCACGAACCCCCTCGTCGTCCGCGGCGAGGGGTTTTTCGTGTGGTGCCGGTGCGCGGGGCGAGTCCCGCAGGGACGTCCGTGGTAGCCAGCCGGGGGCTTCACGCCCCCGGTGCGAGGCCGCCGACCCGTTCCCGGTCGATTTCCCGGATCCGATCCTGGTTCACCGGCCGATGGCGTCCTGCAGGGACGATCGTCGTTCCCGCCGGGGTTTTTCACCCGGTGCGGCTCCGGCCGATGCCTCTCGCAGCCCGGGATACCCCTCACCCCCCGGCCCCTCTCCCACAAGGGGAGAGGGGTGCCGGACCGTTCGTTCGCTCCGGCCGAGGTCACGCGTCCGCACCCGGCGTGGGCCGATGGTGGGGGTGAGTCGTCCGGAGGACGAACGCCGTTCTTAGCCGGGGGCTTTACGCCCCCGGTGTGCCGGACGCTCCGCGGACGGCCGTGCCACACCGGGCGGGGTCGCTTGCCCATGTGGTCTCCACCAACCACGTAATCCTCAACCGATCCCTACCGACGATCGTCTCCCGCTTCGGCACGCTGGGGGGCACGTCTCGCGGCGCGTACTCCGGTGAGAGAAACAGAAGGGCGCATCTCCTCGCGAGATGCGCCCCTTCGTCTGCTCCAGGACGTCCGTCTGACGGCCGAACGCCCCGGCTCGCGTGCCTCGTCCGTCAGTACGCCGACACCACCGTGGGGGCGCGGGCGAGCAGCGAGGAGAGGGCGCGGCGCTCGCCGCTCCAGCTCCGATCGTAGCCCACGTCCTGACCGGGGCCGGCGCCGGGGCCGACGCGCTGGGGATCGACCGGGGTGCCCTTGCGGCGCACCTCGTAGTGCAGGTGCGGGCCCGTGGCCAGGCCGGTGGCGCCCACGTAGCCCACGACCTGCCCCTGCTGGATGGGCTCGCCCGCGCGCACCGCGATGCGCGAGAGGTGGGCGTAGCGGGTGGCGTAGCCGTTGGGGTGCTGCACCTCCACCATGTTGCCGTAGCCCCCCCGCGAGGCCGCGTACGAGACGCTGCCGTCGCCGGTGGCGTAGACGGGGGTGCCCCGCCGGGCCGCGTAGTCCACGCCCAGGTGGGGCAGCACGCGCCGCAGGATGGGGTGCATGCGCTTGGCGTTGAAGCCCGACGTGGGGCGCATGTACGTGAGCGGCGAGGCCCAGGTGGTGGGGTCCAGCGAGCGTCCCATGTCGTCGTAGTAGCCGGGCCGCTGCGCCTGGTCGAACAGGAAGACGGTGTGCATGGCCCCGCCGGAGGCGAGCTCGGCGGCCAGGACCTGGATGGAGCGCGTGGTGCCGTCGGAGCGGCGCGTGCGCTCGTAGGCCAGGCGCAGCCGCCCGCCGTCGCCCAGGCCGGCGGCGCCGAGCAGGGGCTGGTAGATCTTGTCCAGGTGGCGGCCCACCATCTCGCGCTCGGCCTCGGACAGGCCGCTGGCCAGCACGGGGAGCACCTCGCGGAACGAGCCGCGGGCGTAGCCGCCGATGAACTCCGTGTCGACCTGCGCGGGGGTGGCGTACAGGGCGGGAAGGGCGGGGGGCGGCGCGTCGGCGGCGGCGGGGCCGGCACCCGCCCACGCGGCCACGCCCGCCAGCGCCAGGGCGGCGAGGACGACGGTGGCGGCGGCGGGAAGGAGCCGCCGGCTCAGCTCGTTCGGGCGGGGTCGATCGATCATTGGGCGACGGGACGGTGCTGCGAGCCCGGCGGTACGGCTCCGGCGATGGTCGGAGGGGGGAACCTAAGATAAACGGAGGAGCGGCCCCGCGGAAGCGTGCCGCGCGTTCCCAGATGGTCACGGAGCGCGGTGGACGGGGGTTGCGCATGGCGAGAGCCCGCCGCGGTCGGAGCCGCCGACCGGCCCCTACCCCCGGAACAGCTTGGCCAGGCGCTCCGCCACGCCCACGTCCAGCGCCCCCGGCGGCGGCTGGCGGAGGATGCGTAGCTTGCCGTCCTCGCACTCCTTCTCCACGTGCGAGCGGCCGTCCGGGTCCCGGTGGAAGCGGAGGGTGACGGTGGCATCGCCCACGCGCAGCCCCTCCACGCGCACGTCGGGCAGCCACGGGGGCAGCACGGGGTCGACCAGGAGCAGCTTGAGCGGGGCGACGGGGAAGAGGCCGAGCAGCGCCTGCAGCAGCAGCGCGGGGGCGCTCTGGTTCCAGGCCTGGGGCACGTTGGCACGCGGGTACACGCCCGGGTGCGGAAGCTCCTCGCGCGAGAAGCCGCCCACGCACTCGGGCACGCGGCCGCCGGGGAAGAGGCGGTGGAGGCCCACCATCCCCTCGGCCAGGCGGTGCAGGTGGCGGTCGAAGCCGTAGCGCCGCAGCCCGAAGGCGATGGACGCGTTCTCCACCGGCCACACGCTGCCGCGGTGGTACGAGAGGGGGGAGTACGCCGGGTGGTCGGACGAGAGCGTGCGGATCCCCCACCCGCTCCACAGGTCGCGCCGGAAGAGGCGCTCAACCATGCGCGGCGCGTTGTCCGCCGAGACGATGCCGGTCGCCAGGCACTGCCCCGCGTTGGACGCGATGCTGCGCACCGGGCGATTCTCCTCGTCCAGCGCCAGGGCGAAGTACCCCTCGTCCTCCATCCAGAAGTCGCGGTTGAAGCGCTCCTTCAGCTCGTCGGCCTCGCGCCAGTACGCCACTCCGTCGCCGGGCGCGCCCACGATCCCCGCCAGCACGGCGGCCACCTGCAGCGCGGCGTACCAGTAGCCCTGCACCTCGCACACGGCCAGGGGCGGCCGCACGTCGCGGCCGTCCCGGTAGATCACGGCGCGGCCGCTGTCCTTCCATCCCTGGTGCTCCGGCCCCTGCGGCGAGCGGGTCAGGTACTCCACGTACCCGTCGCCGTCCATGTCGCCGCGCTCGCGCGCCCAGTCCAGCACCCGCCGCGCGGCGTCCCAGTGGCGCAGCACGCCCTCCCGCTCGCCGTTCCAGGCGTAGAGCAGTCCCAGCACGGTGACGAAGTCGAAGGGCGAGGCCACGTCGCCGTAGTAGCGCGCGAACGGGGTGATGCCCAGGCGCGCGACCGGCCCGCGCCGCACCTGCTGCACGATGCGGCCGGGCTCCTCGTCCCGCGAGGGGTCGTCCACGGTCCCCTGCAGGCCGGCGAGGCGGGCCAGGGCGGCGGAGGCCATCTGCCCGCCGTCCAGCAGCATCGCCTGCCAGCCGGTCACCAGCGCGTCGCGCCCGAAGAGCGCGGGGTAGAGGGGGACGCCCGCGGCGGGCGCCAGCCACTCGTCCTCTCCCCCTTCCAGCAGCGCGAAGGCGCCCAGGTCCTCCGTCGCCGTGGCCAGCGCGGCGGTGAGGGGGCCCTCCTCGGGCGTGCGCACCCGCGCCGCGCCCGCCCGCCACCGCGCGACGGCGCTCTCGCGCGCATCCGCCCCCGAGTCGTCGATGGGCTCCGCCAGGTCCCACGCGGCCGCGTGCAGCACCAGGCGCTCCTCCGCCCCGTGGGCCAGCGAGACGCGGGTGGAGAGGCGCCCGTCCGCGAACGTCCACTCGCCCGGCCCCTCCGCCCACACGCGGCTCTCCAGCGGGAGCTCGGGGTGCAGGCAGCGGAAGCGCACGCCGTCCCGCCCCGGATCCACCGCCACGCCCAGCTCGAGCTGCCGCTTCCCCTCGTGCGCCTCCAGCAGGTCGGCGAAGTCGGCGCCCACCAGCCAGGCGACCTCGAACTCCGCCGCCTCGCCGGCGCGGTTGCCGATCAGCAGCTCGGCCTCCAGCCGCGCGGGGCGCACGCGGATGCGCAGACGCAGGTCCAGCCCCCGGGCCAGCAGCCCGCCGTACCTCTCCGCCTTCCCCTCCTGCCCGGAGTAGTCGCTCCCCCCGCCGCCGAACGTCCGCAGCTCGGGGTGCACGTACACGAAGTCGAGCGTCTCGGGGGACGCCTGGCTGGACGAGCAGAGGAACGGCGCCTCGCCCGCGACCTCCAGGGCCAGGTGCCGCAGGAAGCGGGTCTCGCGGAAGTAGAAGCCGGTGAGCGACGCGGTGCCGCAGCCGCCGTCCTCGTCCATGACCAGCAGGGACGGTCCGAGCCACGCGTGCCGCAAGCCGGGCCGCATCCGTACCGTGGGAACCATGCGCCTCCGCGTGGGTGTCACACCGGGCGGCCGCGCCGCCGGTCGAGCCGACAGGCACGAAGCGTTCCCCTCACCGGAGATTCCCCATGCGGACCACCTTCCTCCGGGCCGCGGTCCTCCTCTCCCTCCTCGCGGCCTCCGCCGCGCCAGGGCGGGTCCGGACGCCCGCGGCGAGGGCATCGGCGACGGGGCGAAGAAGGGGCTCCTCGGCGGGACCACCGCCGTCGGCATCGTCCCGTCCGGCCGATCGCGGCGCTCATCGCCCCGGCGCAGCCGAAGCAAAGCCCGGGGCGGCGTTGCCGTCCCAGGCACGGGTATGAAGAAGCTACGGTACGAGCAGTCGCGGGGAGCGAGCGAGAGATGCGGAGGTCGTCGCCGGCCGGAGAGAATGCCCGGCCAGCCTCTACGGCACGGAAGGGAACTGCTCGGGATGCGCCTCGCGGTAGGCCGCCGCGGCCTCCGTCGCCTCCGGCAGGTCGAGCTGCTCCAGCGCGAGCGCGGCCCAGCGCCGCATCTCCGCGTCGGGCTGGGAGAGCTCGGCGAGGAGGTGCGGGAGGACGGACGCGTTCCCCATCTCCCCCAGCAGCTCGGCGAACTTGCCGCGGGTGTACACGTCGGGCGCCGCCTGCATCTCGGCGAGCAGGCGCGGGACCACGTCCGGGCCTTCCGGGCGGTCGCCCCAGTACGCGTCCTCGAACGTGGCGGGATCGGGGCTGCGGATCCGCTGGATCCACCTCTCCAGGTCCATCTGCCCTCCTGCGCGGTTCGTCGTGACGCTCGCCCGGCCGCCCTGAGCAGGACGCGTGCTCAGGCGCCCGCGAGACGCGCCAGGAACTCGCCCACGGGACCGGCGATGACCGGCCCCAGCAGCGCCAGGCCGAAGGACGGCGGCGGGCTCGAAAGGAGGAAGAGGAGGGGTCCGGCGGGACGGCGACGCGGAGCGGCGTGGACCGCCCTACGGGTCCGAGCAGTCCCGCTTGTAGCCGCAGTTGGGGCAGACGATCTTGCAGTTGTGGTCGAACATCGGCGCGCCGCACAGGTCGCACACGTGGTGCGTGGGAGGCTCGCGCTTCTGGAACGCGGGCGGGGGCGCCGGGCGCGCCGAGGGGGGGACGGGAGGCTGGGGGCGCGCGTTGATGCGCGCGCACCAGCTCGGGTCCGGACCCTGGCTCATGCGTCGTGGCCGAGGACGCGGGGGTGGCGCTCGGCCGATGCCACCTGCCGCTGCACCTCCTGCAGCAGGCGGCGCGGGTCGCACGGCTTGGAGAGGTACGCATCGCAGCCGGCGGCGCGGGCGCGCTGGCCCACCGAGCCGTACGGGTGCGCGGTCAGGATCACGATGGGGATGTGTTCCGTGGCCGGGTCGCGCTTCAGCATCTCGGTCGCGGCCAGGCCGTCGATGCCCGGCACGGAGATGTCCATCACGATCACGTCGGGCGCGTCCCGCCGCGCGGAGCGCAGGCCGTCGTCGCCGTTGTCGGCCGCCAGCACGCGGTAGCCGTGATGGTGCAGGTAGGCGGCGTTGATGGCGCGCATCTCGAACTGGTCCTCCACGATCAGGACCGTGGGAACGGCGGACGGGGGCGCGTGCTCGAAGGCCTGGATCACCTGGATACCTCGCTGCTTCTCGTGGGGGATGTTCAATCCTAACACCCCCAAGGGGTTGAACGCTACTCGCGCGACGCGCGCTCGATCACGGCGATGCGGTGGTCGAGCTGGTCGACCTCCTCCTCGCCCCCGTCGTCCCACCGGACCAGCGCGTACAGGGCGCGGGCGTCGCGCACCGTGCCCGTGCGCCCCGCGACGCTCTCCACCACGTCCCCCGTCCGGTAGAAGTGGCGCGACTCCAGCTGCGTGCTCACGTGCTCCTCGCCGTCTCCGGTTCGTGCCTGGTGCCGCCCCCGCCCCCCGGGCCGCCGCTCCCTGAACTTGACGCCGACTCCGGCCCCGGGGCAACTTTCCCGGCGATCCCCGGGCCCCACCACCCGCACGCCCGACGATGCAGCCGACCCCCGCCGCCGCCGCCGTCCTCCACACGCCCCGCCTGCGCCTGCGCCCCCTGGGGACGGGCGACGAGGCCGCGCTGCAGCGCGTCTTCGATTCCTCGGAGGACCACTTCCGCGCCGTGAGCGGCGCGCCCGCCACGCCCGGCGCGGCCGCGGGCGAGATCGCGGGGTGCGCCGCGTCTCCGGGCCGCGCGGTGGCGCTGCTGGAGCTGGCGGATGGGGGCGAGGCCGTGGGCGCGATCGGCTGGTGGGAGGGGAACCCGTCGTCCGACCGGGCGCTGCTCGGCACGCTCACCGTCGTCCCCGAGCACCGCGGACGGGGGCTGGCGGCGGAGGCGCTCGCGGCGCTGGAGGAGGCGCTGGCGGCGCGCGGGCTGGTGGCGCTGCGCACGGCGGTGGAGTGGCGCCGGCGCGCCGTGCACCCCGTGGTTAAGGCGCTGGGCTTCTCGCTGCTCCCCATCGCGGAGCACACCAAGCTCGGCCTCTCCGGCGCCGGGCTGGCCCTCTACGAGAAGCCGCTCGGGTGAGCCCCGTCGCCGTCACCACCTTCGCGCTGCCCGACGAGGCGCGCGACGTCATCGCCCGGGTGGCGGACGTGCGCGGGCCGGAGCGGTGGCGCGAGGCGCTGGGCGAGGCCGATGCCCTGCTCTGCCTGCTCACCGACCGGGTGGACGCCGCCCTGCTCGACGCGGCCCCCCGCCTGCGCGTGGTCGCCAACGCCGTGGTGGGCTACGAGCACGTGGACCTGACCGCCTGCCGCGCGCGCGGCATCGCGGTCACCAACACGCCGGACGTGCTGACGGAGGCCACCGCGGACCTGACGTGGGCGCTGCTCCTCGCCACCGTCCGCGGGCTCCCGCGGGCCGAGCGCTCGCTGCGCGCGGGCCAGTTCCACGGCTGGGGCTTCCACGACCATCTCTCCGCCGACCTCCACGGCGCCACCCTGGGCATCTTCGGGATGGGGCGCATCGGCCGCGCCGTGGCGCGGCGGGCGGGCGCGTTCGGAATGCGCGTCGCCTACCACTCGCGGTCGAAGCTGCCGGAGGAGGATGCGGCCGCCCTGGGGGCGCGCTTCGTCCGCCGCGACGAGCTGATCGGCGCGAGCGACGTCCTCTCGCTCCACGCGCCGTTGACTCCCGAGACGCGGCACTGGCTGGACGCGGAAGCGCTCCGCGGGATGCGGCCCTCCGCCTGCCTCGTCAACACCGCGCGCGGGGCGCTGGTGGACGAGGGCGCGCTGGTGGACGCGCTGCGCGAGGGGCGCCTGGCCGGCGCGGGGCTGGACGTGTACGAGCACGAGCCGCGGATCCACCCCGGGCTGCTGGAGCTTCCCAACGTGGTCCTGCTCCCGCACATCGGCAGCGCCACGCGCGCGACCCGCACGCGCATGGCCGTGCTGGCGGCGCGGAACGCCGCCGCGGTGCTGAGCGGCGAGCCGCCCCTGACCCCGGTCGCGTGAGATGGGCCTGCGCGCGCACGCCGAGTCCATCCTGCGCGCCGGGATCGCCGGCGCGGACGCGCGTGCCGCCGTCTCCAGCTCGCTCCGGCTCCGGGGAGACGTCCTTGCCGTCGGCGCGGACGAGGTCGCGCTCCGGCCGGGCGGGCGCGTGGTCCTGGCCGGCGCGGGGAAGGCCGCGGCGGGGATGGCGCTGGGGGCGCTGGACGTGCTGGGCGACCGGGTGCGGGGCGGCACGGTGACGGTGCCCGACGGCTGCCTGCGCCCCCTCCCGGAGCGGATCGAAGCGTGGGAGGCCGCGCACCCCGTTCCCGACGCGCGCGGCCTGGCCGGCGCCTCCGCCGCGCTCCGCCTGGCGAGGGCGTTGGGTGAGGACGACGTGCTCCTCTGCCTGCTCTCCGGCGGCGCGTCGGCGCTCTGGCCCGCGCCGCCGCCGGGCGTCTCCCTCTCCGACGTGGCCGCGGTGACGCGCGCGCTGATGCGCGCCGGGGCGCCCATCGCGGAGCTGAACGCCGTCCGCAAGCACCTCTCCCGCATCGCCGGCGGCGGGCTGGCCCGCGCCGCCTTCCCCGCCCGCGTGCTCACGCTGGCCGTCTCCGACGTGGTCGGCTCGCCGCTGGACGTGATCGCCTCCGGACCCACGGTGGCGGACCGGACGACGTTCGCGGACGCGCTGGCGGTGCTGACCGAGCGGGAGGTGGACGCTCCCGCGTCCGTGCTCGCCTGGCTGCGCGGAGGAGCGCAGGGGCGCGCACCGGAGACGGCGAAGGAGGGCGACGCGGAACTGGCCCGGTCGACGGCGCACGTCGTGGCCCGCACCCGCGACGCGCTGAGCGCCGCCAGCCGCGAGGCCGAGCGCCTGGGATACCGCACCACGGTGCTGGCGGACGACATGGAGGGCGAGGCGCGCGAGGTGGCGGGCCAGGTGGCGTCGCTGGCCTGGGGGGCGCACGCCGAGGGCGGCTCCGCCGCCGCCCCCGCCGCCTTCCTGCTGGGCGGCGAGACGACGGTGTGGGTGACGGGACCGGGGCGGGGGGGACGCTGCCAGGAGCTGGTGCTGGCGGCCGCGATCGAGCTGGAGGGGGAGCCCGGCGTGGTCATCGCCGCGGCGGGGACGGACGGGCGGGATGGGCCGACGGGCGCCGCGGGGGCGGTGGTGGACGGGCGCACGGTGGCGCGCGGGCGGGAGCGGGGGCTGGACGCACGCGCGCACCTGGAGCGCAACGACTCCCACCCGTTCCTGGCCGCCACGGGGGACCTGCTCGTCACCGGCCCCACGGGGACCAACGTGGCGGACCTGGTGCTCGTCCTGGTCGGCGCCCCGTCGAGCTAGGCGAGCCCCCCCGTCTCAGAAGAGGGCGAGCGCGACGGTGGCGGCGAAGAGGAGGAGCCAGGCCAGGAACGGGCGCGTGCGGTGGAAGCCGCGGCCGGCCCGCTCGGCCCGGAGCCCGCCGGCCAGCAGCACGACGGTGGCGATCGTCGCCACTACGATGAAGGGGATCGAGCGTCCGCCGCGCGCGGCTCCTCCGGGGTCGGTGTGCCGCGCCGCCCAGACCACGTAGCACAGGGCCGCGTGGCACCCGGCCACGAAGATCCACGCGAGCTGCCGGGGACCGCGGAGCCTGCGCGCGACGGGGGGCTCGGGGCGGGACTGCATCGAACGAGGGTCGCTCATCGGCGGCAGGTAGGTGGGCGGGAAGTCCTCCGGCGCGGTCGCGGAGGGACCGTCTACATGGATCGCGCCGCGCCGTCCGCAGTCGATGCACGCGAGCCCCCCGGCGGATGGTCCGCCGGGGGCTCGTCGTCGTCGGACGCCGATCGTCAGCCCCGTCGCGCGGCCGCGCGGGTCCGCTCCCGTGCCGCGTCGCGCTCGCGGTCCTTCATCTCGATCAGCGCCTCGGGCGAGGGGGCGGGCTGCCCGTCCTGGCGCGCGGAGCGGATGAACTCGGGGGTCACCCTTCTCCGCCAGAGGCGCTCGAGCTGATCGGCCGAGATCCCCCGGTAGCCCAGTGCCGCCAGCTCGCGCACGTAGGTCTCGGACACCCCGCTGTGCCTCAGGTCGGTCACGAGCCGCGGCGAGAGGGGATCGGAGATGCGCAGGGCGCGCAGCTCGCGGACGAACCCGGGCGTCACGTGGAAGATCGCCATCCCCAGCAGGTCGTCCATCGTGAGCGGCGACAGGCCGGCGGCCGTGAGCTCGCGGACGGCCGTCGCGGAGATCCCGCCCCAGGCCAGGTTCTTCAGGTCGTGGTCCGACGGGCTCCCCGCGCCGGACACCCCCAGCGACAGCAGCGTGCGGCCGAAGGCCCGGTTCGGGCGGAAGCGGAACCCGCCGCTCCCGCGCCCGGACTGGAACGAGCCATCCATCTCGAAGGTCCCCGCGTCCTGCTCGATCCGGAACGC
The DNA here is from genome assembly GCA_030146875.1 of Longimicrobiaceae bacterium. Classification (GTDB taxonomy): domain Bacteria; phylum Gemmatimonadota; class Gemmatimonadetes; order Longimicrobiales; family Longimicrobiaceae; genus JASLAX01. Next base: position 14,774 of record JASLAX010000202.1, on the reverse strand, counting down.
GACCCGGCTGGAGGCGGCGGCGACCTCGGCGGCGGACGTGCCGCTCAGCGCGGAGATCGGCATCCACCGGTCCCAGTTGGACCCGTCGCTCCAGTTCAGCCGCAGGTACACCGCCCCCTCGCGCGTGCCGCGCGTCACCCAGCTCCCGGAGAGCGGGGTGGAGGACGAGCGCGCTGCCTCGGACGCCGCCGGCGCGTCCGCGGCGAAGGAGGCGGCCGCGGACGGGGCGGGAGCGGCCGCGGCCGTCCGCTCGCCGTCCATGCGCGTGCCCACCAGCTCGGCCACGGAGAGGGTGCGGCCGGCGCGCGCGTTCAGCCCGCGGATGGCCTCGGGATCCAGGGAGTGGTTGCGCAGGTGGACCAGGTCGCGCGCCGGAAGGCCGCGGTACCCAAGCGCGGAGAGCTCCCGCACGTACGCGGGGCTCACGCTGTGGTTGGAGAGCCCGATGATGGCCGGCACCGTTCCCATCCGGTAGCCCAGGGCGCCCATCCCGCGCAGGTACTCCAGGTCCACCCCGCTCATCGCGAGGGAGACGAGATCGCGGGCGGTCGGCGTCGCGTAGCCCTGCGCCGCCAGCTCGTCCAGCAGCGCGAACGAGAAGCCGTGGATGCCCAGCGAGAAGACCTGCCGCGCGTCCGGCCGGTCGATCCCTCGCCGGGCGAGCTCGGCCGTGAAGGCCGGGGCGGCCGTGAAGGCGAAGGTCCCCGTTCCGCGCCCGCCGCGGAACTCGCCGCGGAAGGCCAGGGTGCCCGCGTCGTGCCGCAGCGCGAACGTCGCGGCGCCGTCCGACGATCCGATCCGGTCCGGCGTCAGGCCCTGCAACCGGCTGATGGGCACGACGAACGTGTTGATCCCCCGCGTCCGCAGCATCACGTGCGCCGATGGCACGCCGGACGGCGCGTCCGCTCGCGACGCCCGGCGGATCACCCACGTTCCCCCGTCCTGCTGCAGGGGCGCGTCGAGCACCGTCGCGCCGGCGGCGGAGACGGCCGGCACGGCGGGAAGAGGCGTCGGTGGCAAGGACGCCCGGCCGGCCCCGCCCGACGGCTGCTCGACCGGCGGCGACCGGTCCGCCGCCCCGGCCCGCACCGCCGCGAGCGGCACCAGCAGCAGGGCCGTGCACGCGGCGGCGAGCACCCGAGCGCGGCGGCCGACCGGCTCGCGGACGCGGGTGTCGTCGATCACCGCCTTCAGGCGCGCTTCCAGGTGCGTGCGGGTGGCCATGCTCACCACCAGCGTGGAGAGGGCCCGCGGGGCCTGGCGGCCGCGGGCCAGCTCCAGCAGGTGGCCGGCGTACTCGCGCGGGCGAACACCGTGCGCCAGCGCCTGGTCGTCGCACGCCAGCTCGCGCTCGGCGCGTAGCCGGGCGGCGGCCCACCACACGCCGGGGTGCGGCCAGTAGAGCGCGCAGGCGACCGCCGCGAGCGTCTGCGTGAGGCAGTCGTGACGGCGGATGTGCGCCATCTCGTGCAGCAGCACGGCCCGGCGCCGCGACTCCGTCCACTCGTCCGCGTCGGCCGGCAGGAGCACGGCGGGGCGGATGACGCCCCAGGTGAGCGGGATGGTCGGCCCCGCGTGGCGCAGCAGGTCCACCCGGCGCCGCACGCCCAGCGACTCGCCGATGGAGTGGAGCAGCGCGCCCCACCCGCCGTCGCGGATCGGCGTGGCGCTGCGGGAGAGCCGCACGACGGCGGACTGCTCCACGACCACCTTCAGCAGCAGGAGCAGCACGCCCGCCAGGTACGCCGCCAGCATCAGCGGGACGAGGACGGATGCGAGGGAGGATGCCACCGCGTCGCGAGCTCCGCCCTCGGCCGGCGCGGGGGCGGGCTCGGTGGAGGACGCCGGGGCCGCGGCCTGGATCGGCGCGGACTGGCCCACCGCCGCGTCGTCCGAGCGAGCGGCGGCCTCCGCGGGGACCTCGGTCGGAGCGGGGAACGCCGCCTCCATCGTCTCCGCCGCTCCCACGGAGAGCCGCGGGCCCCAGTCCGGCGTCGCCCAGGCGAGCACCGGCAGCAGCAGCAGGGTGCCGATGGCGAAGATCCACACCAGGTGCCGCGCGTCCGCCGAGGCGCGGCGGCGGAGCACCGCGCGGTCCAGCACGGCGGCCAGCGCCAGGAGCAGCGTCGCCTTCACGGCGACGGAGAGAAGGAGGCCGGGAATGCCGATGATCGCGCTCATTCTCCCTCGCCGGGTTCGCGTGCCTGCTCCAGGAGCCGGGAAAGCCGCTGGAATTCGTCGTCGGAAAGGGGCTCCTGGCCCATCTCGAGGAGCGCGGCCATGGCGGAGCTGGGCGAGTTGCGGAAGAAGGTGCTCACCAGGTGCCGCAGCGCCGAGCGGCTCACGTCGTCGGGCTCAGCCACCGGAGAGTACACGTACCGCGCACCCTCCTGCTGGTGCGACACGTACCCCTTCGCCGTAAGGTAGCGGAGCATGCCGCGGACGCCCGAGTTGCTGACGGGCTCCTCCAGCGCCGCCTGCACCTCGGCCGCGGTGGCCCGCCCGCGGCGGAACAGGATGTCCATGATCTGCCGCTCTCGGCGGCCCAGCTGGTCGAGCGGGTGTCGCGACGCCACGGGCGGACCTCCCTGGGACTGTCAATCCATTAACATGGTGTCAACAGGTTAACAGGAGGGTCGGGGAACGTCAAGAGAGTCGTTCCGGGTCGCACATCGGGCGCCGTGGACGAGCAGCACGGAGGTTGGATGCCGAGGGGGAGGAACGGCCAGCGTGGAGGACTCGCGCGCGGGGAGGCGGTGAGCGGCTTACCAGAAGGGAGCGACGATGGCCCCGGCGAGGAGGAGCCCGAAGGCGACGTAGACGAGACGCGTTCCTTGCTGCGGTCCGGGCGACCGCGTGATGCGCAGGACCGCCGCGAACAGGACCACCTGCCCGGCGAGGGTGAGCGCGTAGAAGGCCGTCGTCCTCGGGTTCTGCGCCGCCCACCCGCGGTCGAGGTGCCGGACCGCGAAGTAGACGTTCACGGCGAGGACCAGCCCCCCCGCGGGGAGGAGCACCCGCCGGAACAGCAGGCGGAATCTCTCCCGGTCCGCATCCCGAAATGCCTTGTAGGGATCCGGCATCGCCATGCGATCGGCCTCTCGATGAGAAAGCTCGGGCGTTCTCGGGAGAGAGCGCCCGGTCGGGCTCGGCTACGGCAGGTCGTCCACGAGGAGGCCCAGGACACCCTCGGGGTTGTCGGTGTTGATCCAGTGGCCGCCCTGCAGGTGGTGCAGGTGCACGCGGTCGGAGGCGCGCTCGGCCGCCTCGACCCGCTCGACGGAGGCGGGGTCGAGCGTGTTCGACTCCGTGGCCTTCACGAAGCGAAGCTCGACCCCCTCCGGCGGCGCCTCCACGATCCCCCACAGGTCGGTGCGGAAGAAGTCGCGCAGCATCTCCTCCAGCGCGTCGAAGTCCAGCCGCCAGCGGTAGCGCCCCTCCGCCGCCTCCAGGTTGATCGCCATCCAGTGGCCCAGCACGGGCGGGTAGCCCAACCTCTCCAGCCCCTCCACCGCCTCCGCCCGCGATGCGAAGTCCGCCGGGAGCGAGCGCACGGCCTCGATCATCCGCCACGCCGATCCCTCGGGTTCGCGCACGGCGGGGGTGGAGTCCATCACCCAGACCTGGCGCAGCCCCTCGCCGTGGTGGGCGGCGTAGAGCAGCGCGACCTTGCCGCCGAACGAGTGCCCCATCACCGCCGCCGCGTGGAAGTCGAGCGCCTCCACCAGCCGGTCCACGTCCCCCGCCGCGGCCGCCAGCGTGTGCGGCCCGGCGAAGCCCATCGACCCGCCGTGCATGCGCAGGTCCACGAGCAGCACGCCCCACTCCGGCCGCGCCTCCACCAGCCGGCGTGCGATGGTGCCCCAGTTGCGGCCGCTGCCGTAGATGCCGTGCAGCACCAGCAGCCACCGCTCGGGGGTGGCCGCGGGGGCCACGACGCGGGTGTGGGCGAGGAGGGGGGCTGCTGCGTCGCTCTGGCTCATGGCTCTTGCAGATGGCGGCAGGTCGATCCGGCGGACGCCGGGCAACGTAGCGCGCCCGCCTCACCCTCCAACAGGCCGAGCGCCCGCAGGTTTTCGGATGACACGCACCGCACCCGCCGGAGGAGCGCCGCCGACGGGCTCACGCGGGCGCCTTCCCCTCGTCCCCGGCGGGGACGTCCAGCCCCTCCTCCTGCTCGTCCACGTCGGGGTCGCGATGGCGGAAGTAGCGCAGCACCTCGATCCCCATGGCGCAGAACAGCGCCCACGCCAGCCCCGATACGATCCCCGCCAGCACGTCCGTGGGGTAGTGCACCCCCAGGTACATGCGGGAGAGACCGATCAGCGTCACCACCACGATCGCCACCGCGAAGACGACGCGCCGCAGCCAGGGCCCGGGCTCCAGGCGCGTGGCCAGGTAGGCGATGGTCAGGTACGCCACCGTGGCGGTGAACGAGTGTCCCGACGGGAAGGACGACAGCCCCGCGTGCTCCACCCGCCAGGGGAAGACGTTGGGGCGAGGACGGTCGAAGAGCGACTTGAGCAGCGCGTTCAGGAGCCCCGTTCCGCCCAGCGACACCCAGAGCAGGAGCACCGACCAGCGGTGGTGCGTGAGCCACAGGAAGAGCGAGGAGACGCAGACCAGCATCCACACAACGGTGGACGATCCCAGCGCGGTGATGTCGCGTGCGGCCAGGTCCAGCGCGGGGGTGGCGTGCGAGTCGATCCACCGCAGCCCCGCCTCGTCGAATCGCTGCGTGCGCCCCTCGCGCACCAGCTCCCCCAGCTCCGCGAACGCCAGCAGCAGCGCCACCAGCAGGATGGCCGACGCGGCCAGCGCCACGCCCACCGCCGCGTAGAAGCCCCGCACGTGCAGCCCGATCCACCGCAGCGCCCCGAAGAACGGGTCCTTCAGGGTGGCGACGAGGCCGCTGCGCTCGGAGGCGCGGCGCTCGGGGCGGTCGCGGCGGGGAGAGGGGCTCATGGCCTCGCGGCGGACGCACCATCCGTACCTCCCTTGCGCCCGGCCCCGCGCGCCCGCTAGCGTCCGCCCCATGATCCGACTCACCGATGCGGCGCGCGAGTACGCCGGCCTTCGCGCCCGGCTCACGGGGCGCCGCGTGCGCGCGCTGGACGGCGTCTCCCTCTCCGTGCCCCCCGGAGAGGCGCTGGGCATCGTGGGGCCCAACGGCGCCGGCAAGAGCACGCTGATCCGCCTCCTGCTGGGCTACGTGCGGCCCACCGCGGGCACGGTGGAGGTCGGCGGGCTGCCTCCGCGCACCTACGCCGAGCGACACGGCATCGGCTACGTGCCCGAGCTTGCCGCCATCCCACCGGGGTGGACGGTGCGCGGCGCCATGCTGGCGTACGCCGCCGCGGGAGACGTGGAGGACGCGCACGAGCGGATCGAGCGGGAGCTGGCGCGCTTCGGCGTCGCCGACTCGGCCGGGGCGAAGGTGCGGACGCTCTCCAAGGGCACCGTGCAGCGGCTGGCGCTGGCCCAGGCGTGGCTGGGCGACCGGCGCGTCCTGCTGCTGGACGAGCCCTCCACCGGGCTGGACCCCGAGTGGATCGCGCGGCTCCGCGACGCCGTGGGCGAGTGGCGCCGGCGGACGCCGGACGGCGTGGTCGTGATGGCGTCGCACGACCTGGACGAGGTGGAGGCGACGGTGGACCGCGTGGTGGTGCTGGAGGGGGGAAGGATCCGGGAGACGGTGGACCTGCGCGCCCCCGCCAGGCCCCCGGCCGCCTACCGGCTGGAGGTGGAGGGAGAGGGCGCGGCGGACGCCGTCCGCGCCGCCTTCCCCGGGGCGCGGGCGCTGGACGCCCCCGGCGCCTTCCGCGTCTCCAGCGCGGACGCGGGCGAGACCAACCGCCGGCTGGCGCTCCTGCTGGCCCGCGGCGTCGCCGTGCGCGCCCTGGTCCCCGAGCGGGTGACGCTGCAGGACCGCGTGCGCGCCTCGGACGCCGAGGAGGCGCCGTGATCCCCGTGATCCTGCGCGACATGCGCTGGCGGCTGGCGGTGCTGCTCCTGTTCGCCTGGCTCTTCTACCTGATGGAGCCCGGCTTCCACGTGCACGAGGTGGTGGACGCCCCCGACGACCCCGGGCTCGCCCCCGCCGGCATCGCCTTCACCCTGGCGAACCTGGCGGGGCTGGGGATGGTCCTGCTCCTGGGGGGGACGGCATCCGCCGACCGGCGGCGGGGCTACTACCGCATCCTCTTCTCGCACCCGGTCTCTCCGCTCGCGTACTACGGCCTGCGCTGGGGCGTGGCGTACGTCCTGGCGTTCGGCGTGGCGGCGGCGTTCTGGGTGGTGGGGCAGATGGTCGCGTGGGGGGAGATGCGGGCGGGCCCCTCGGCGCTGGCGCAGCCGGCGCTCTTCGCGCTGGTGTACGGCGGGCTGCTGGCCTTCCTGGCCACCGTCCTACCCCGGGGGGAGGGGTGGGTGACGGTGGCGCTGTTCGTGGCGGCGGAGCTGTGGAAGTCGCTGCTGACCGAGCTGGGGCTGCAGCCGTTCAACGCCGCCGTGCGCGGCGCCGTCTGGCTCCTCCTTCCGCCCCACCTTCCGCTCTCGGCCGTGCAGGAGTCGATGGCCCGCGGGGCGGTGAGCTGGGGGGCGGTGGGCTTCGCCGCGGGGTACGGCCTCTTCTTCCTGCTGCTGGCCACGCTGGTCCTGAGGGTCAGGGAATGGCCCTGAATTGCCCTGCAACGCTATGGCCCTTTCCTGCATCCAACGATACGACGGCGCGGCGAAACCTACTTCGCCGCGCCGTCGTACGGTTGCACCAGCCGTCTCGCGGTTCCGAGAACGCCGACCCTACCCCCGCTTTCGGCTACCCATCGCCGTTCTCCGGCGGGCACGGATGAGGGACCGGGCGCAGACGGCCACGCAGCACCTCCCCACGCGGAACGCCCGCGCGGGCGGACGCCCCGGTCAGGCGGCTCCGCCCGCGCGGGCGCGCTGCTCCTGGTCGGCGGTGAGCGCGACCGTGATCTCCTTGCGGGGGGTGTTCCGCACCATCTCCTCGCGGGTGCTCAGCACCACCTCGTCGCCGGCGCCGTGGATCACCACGTACAGGTCCGGGAACACGCCGGTGAGGCGGTCGTCCACGTCCACGAACTGGTCGGAGTTGTACTGGATGGACGCCTCGCCCGCGGCGTCGGTGGTGCCGGTGCCCAGCAGGTCGTCCTTCAGGAAGGTGTCGTGGTCGAAGAGCGACACCCGGATCCCGGAGACGGGGCGGGCGGGCTGCTCGGCGGACACGATGCGGACGATGGTACGGTAGTACATTCTCCACCTCTCCGGTGTGGTGTTTGGCTCCCGCCCCGCTCCCGCGGCGGCGGCCCCCCCAGGCGCCTTCCCGGCCGCCGTGCTACGTGGCCGGCGCCATCTCGCGCGCCAGCCGGTCGGTGGCCTCGCCCTCCGTTCCCGGACCGGCGAAGCGGTACCCCATCACGTAGCGGCAATCGAGCGCGCGAAGCCGCTCCTCCTGCTCCGCCGTCTCCACCCCCTCCGCCGTGACCTCCATCCCCATGGCGCGGGCCAGGGAGACGATGCTGCGCACCATCTCGTCCGCCTCGCCGCCGCTCCCCAGGCGCGAGACGAAGGAGCGGTCGATCTTCATCATCCCGATGGGAAAGCGGTGCAGGTACGCCAGCGAGGAGGCTCCCGTCCCGAAGTCGTCCATCGAGCACTCCACCTCCAGCTCCGCCAGCCTTCCCAGCACCTCCTCCACCCGCCCCGCGTTCTCGCGCAGCACGCTCTCGGCGATCTCCACCCGCAGCGACCCCGGCCGCACCGGGTGGTCGGCCAGCGCCCGCTCCAGCGTGGGCAGGAACGACGGGTGCGCCAGCTCGCGGCCCGAGAGGTTCACCGTGAGCGACACGGGGGGCTCAACGGGGAAGCGCTCCTGCCACTCGCGCAGCATCCGCGTGCCCTCGCGCAGCACCCAGCCGCCCACGGAGGTCATGAGCCCCGTCTCCTCGGCCACGCGCATGAAGTCCGCCGGAGCCAGCAGCCCGCGCTGGGGGTGCTCCCAGCGCAGCAGCGCCTCGAACCCCGCCAGCCGGCCTTCCCGCAGCGACAGCACGGGCTGGTAGTACAGCCGCAGCTCGCCGCCGTCCACCGCGCGGCGCAGGTCGGCCTCCAGCCGCAGGCGCTCCATGGCGGCGCGGTGCATCTCGCGGTCGAACACCTCGTAGGGCCCCTCGCCGCTGGCCTTGGCGCGGTACATGGCCATGTCCGCGTTGCGCAGCAGCACGTCGGCCTGCGTGTCGGGGTCGGCGCCCCACACCAGCCCCACGCTGGCCGAGGGGACCAGGTCGTGCCCCGCCAGCGTGACCGGGGCCGAGACGGCGGCGTGGACGCGCTCGGCCACCAGCTCGGCCTCGTTCAACCCCGTCAGGTCCTCCACCAGCACGGCGAACTCGTCGCCGCCGAAGCGGGCCACGGTGTCGCTGGGGCGCAGGCACGCCTCCAGCCGCCGCGCCACCGCCACCAGCAGCTCGTCGCCCACGTGGTGGCCCAGCGAGTCGTTCACCACCTTGAAGCGGTCCAGGTCCAGGAAGAGCAGCGCGAAGGGGTGCGTGCCCCGCCGGCCGCGCTCCACCGCGAGCTGCAGGCGGTCCATGAACAGGGCGCGGTTGGCCAGCCCCGTCAGGCCGTCGTAGAAGGCGCTCTTCCGGAGCTGCTCCTCCATGCGCACCCGCTCGGACACGTCGCGCATCACCACCAGCCGGCCGGTGAACTGCTCCCGCCGGTCGGCGAGCGGGGTGATGCGCAGGTCGAAGGTGCGTCGGGCGCTCCCCTCGCCGCGGGTCACCTCGGCCCGCGCGGCAGTGCCCTCGGGCACGGCGCCCACGGGGTCGGCCCACGCGCCCAGCACCGCGGCGGCGGGAAGGCCCACCGGCGGCGGGTGCGGGATCCCCAGGATCTCGCGGGCGGCGGGGTTGAAGTCCAGCAGCCGCCCCTCGTGGTCCATCACCACCACGCCGTCGCCCATCTCCTCCATCACCAGCTCGCGCGCCACGGGACGCAGGTCCAGGAAGCGGAAGCGGAAGATGGCCCAGGCGAACGCGGCGCCGCTCAGGGTGAACAGGAAAGGCATGGGGTTGGCCGGAAAGCGCACCACGGCCGACACGTGCAGCACGTTCCCCACCCAGGGGAGCAGCGCCCCGGCCAGCACCACCGAGGCCTGCCGGCGGAAGAGGTGCGGCGAGCGTACCACGCGCAGCACCAGCAGCAGCACGGCCAGCGACATGAGCGCCCACGAGTACCACACGTGCAGCCAGAAGCCCCACGCGGGCACCGAGTTGACGGCGGTGCGCCCGCCGCGGAAGGCCAGCGAGAACTCGCTCCAGAACAGCCCGTGCCGCTCGTTGGTGAGCGCCAGGACCAGCGTGAGCGCGGGCACCGCCGAGAGCAGGGCCACGCGCAGCGGGGTCGTCCACTCGGTGCGGCGCGTGTAGCGGAGCGAGAAGACTGCCCACGCCACCGGCACGGTGATGGCGCCCACCTGGATCATCTTGGCCCAGAGCAGGCGCGCGGGGAGCGTGGTGGTTCCCTGGTACACGGCGTACGACAGCGACCACCAGGCGCACGCCGCCATCAGCAGCACGAACGAGGGCGCCGCCGCCACCGTGCGGTGCCGGTAGGCGAAGGCCCCCAGGACCAGGGTGATGGAGGCGGAGAGGACGAGCGGAAGGAAGAACGGGTTCGCCTGCCACGTCATCGGCCGGGGGCTCCCTGCGGCGGGCGTGGAGGAGGGGGCGCGGAGGGCGGGGCCGGGGCGGCCCGCCACGGGGAAGTATAAGGCCCGGCGGGCGCGTCGGGAACGGTATCCCCGCGCGAGCACGATCCTTGACCCGCGTGGAGACGCGGAGTAGCTTGGAGACCGATCGGTCTCACAACAGCGGGAGTGGTGATGCGCAGCGGCGAGCAGACGCGCGAGAACATCGTGAAGCAGGCGGCGGGGCTCTTCAACCAGCAGGGCTTCGCGGGGGCCTCGCTGGCGGACATCATGGCGGCCACCGGGCTGCAGAAGGGCGGCATCTACCGCCACTTCGAGAGCAAGGAGGCGCTGGCCCTGGAGGCGTTCGACTACGCGGTGGAGCGCATGACGGAGCGCTTCGCCGCGGCGCTGGAGGGGCAGCGCGACTCCATGAGCCGCCTGCGCGCCATCATCGCCGTGTTCGCGCGCATCCCGGACGATCCCCCCGTTCCCGGCGGGTGCCCGGTGATGAACGCGGGGATCGAGAGCGACGACGGCAACCCGCTCCTGCGCGAGCGCGCCCGGCAGGCGATGGACGGCCTGCGCGCGGAGATCCGCCGCACGGTGGAGGGCGGCGTGGCGCGCGGCCAGATGCGCCCGGAGGCCGACGCGGAGACGGTGGCCTCGATCGTGGTCTCGGCGCTGGAGGGCGGGATCATGCTCTCGCGCCTGTACGACGACGGCGTGCACGTGCGCCGCGCCGCCGCGCACCTGGAGGAGTGGCTGCAGGCGACCGTCGCCGTCTGAGCCGGGTTCCCAGGGCGGCCGCCACGAGCGCGCCGCCCTCTCGTTCGTTCACGAAGAGACCGATCGGTCTCTATCACCGGAGAGGGACACCATGGAGGGGAATTCCCACGACGCGATCGTGGTCGGCGGCGGGCCGGGCGGGTACACGGCGGCGATCCGCCTGGCGCAGCTCGGGAGGCGTACGCTGGTGGTGGAGAAGGACTCGCTGGGAGGCGTGTGCCTGAACTGGGGGTGCATCCCGTCCAAGGCGCTCATCTCCGCCGCGGCCACGGTGGACCGCATCCGCCGCGCGGGCGAGATGGGGATCGACGCGGGCGAGCCGGCCATCGACATGGTCCGCACGCAGGCGTGGAAGGCCGGGATCGTGGAGCGGCTGACGGGGAGCGTGGGCTCGCTGATCCGCGCCAACGGGGGAGAGGTGGCGAACGGCACGGCGCGGCTGCTGGACGCGCGCACGGTGGAGGTGCGCGCGGCGGACGGCTCCGTCGCCCGCCACACCGCGAGCCAGGGCATCGTGCTGGCGACCGGCGCGCGCCTGGCGGAGCTTCCCGGCTTCGCCCCGGACGGCGAGCGCATCCTGACGGCGCGGCACGTGGTGGACATCGACCGCGTCCCGGCGTCCATGCTGGTGATCGGCGGTGGCGTCGTCGGCCTGGAGCTGGGGATGATGCTGCAGCGCCTGGGGACCCGGCTGACGGTGGTGGAGGCGTCCGACGGGCTGCTCCCGGGCGTGGACCGCGAGCTGGTGCGCGTCGTCGAGCGGAGGCTGCGGGCCAGGGGGGCGGAGGTGCTGACGGGGGCGAAGGCCCTGGGCTGGGAGCCGCGGGGGGAGGGCGCCGCCGTCTCCGTCGAGGCTGCGGGCGCCGTCCGCACGGTCGAGGTGGAGCGCGTCCTCGTCGCCGTCGGCTTCCGGCCGTGGACGCAGGGGCTCGGCCTCGACTCCGCCGGCGTGCGGGTGGACGCGCGGGGGCACGTGGCGGTGGACGACGGGCTGCGGACCTCCGCCCCCGGCGTCTGGGCCGTAGGCGACCTGGTCGGGGCGCCCTACCTGGCCCACAAGGCGTTCCGCGAGGCGGAGGTGGCGGCGGAGGTGATCGCCGGCAGGCGCGTGCGGCTGGACGGCTACGCCATGCCGGCCGTGGTCTTCACCGATCCGGAGGTCGCGCAGGTGGGCCTGACGGAGGCGGAGGCGCGCGCCCGGGGCGGGGAGGTGCGCGTGGGCCGCTTCCCCTTCTCCGCCTCGGGCCGCGCGATGGCGCTGGGGGAGACGGAGGGGTTCGTGAAGGTGGTGGCGGACGCGGAGCGGATCCTGGGCGTGGGGATCGTCGGCCCGGAGGCGGGGGAGCTGATCGCGGAGGCGGCGTTCGCGCTGGAGATGGTGGCCGCGCCGGAGGACGTGGCGATGACCATCCACCCGCACCCCACGCTCTCCGAGTCCGTCGGCGAGGCGTTCCGCCACCTGCTCGGCGAGGCCGTGCACGTGCTCAACCGGAAGCCCGCCCGCGCTTCGCGCGAGACGACGGCTGCGTAGGGCGCGGGTTCCCGACAGCTGACGCCGACGGCAACGGCGGTCTCACGCGGAGGCGCGGAGAACGCGGAGTCGCGGGCGGCCACTCCGCCGCGCTTCCGCATGCGCCTGCCGAAGGGCTGCCGTCCACGGAATAGGGTCGGAGGCGTCCGATGGACCCGCAGGAGCCCGTCTCGTAGACGGAGGTCCGGGCGAGACGGAGGCAGGCCAGCCCGCGAAGGCGGGCTTCGTGTGGTCGTTGCAGCGGCTTCAGCCGCCGGGTCGGAGGTGGACCGGCCGGGCGGGATCGGAGGGGGCGTAGGCGGAGGCGGGGCGGGGTGTTAGATTGTTCACCGTCCCCCGCCGTGCCCCTCCGGAGGTCCCGTCCCGTGCCCGCACCATCCGCCGTCACCCCCGAGCGCGTGTCGCCCCGCCTCCTGAGCGAGACGGTGGGGCTGTTCCTCGCCGCGATCGCCGCCACCTGGGCCGTCCTGCGCTACGACCCGCCGGGCGCCGTCGTCCTCCTGGCCCTGCTGGTCGTGTTCCAGGGGCTCTGGCTGGACCGCATGTACATCGCGGCGCACGAGGCCATCCACAAGAAGCTCTTCCCGGAGTCGCCGGGCTGGAACGACGCGTGGGGCACGATCCTCCTCCTCCCGGTGGCCGCGCCGTTCACCGTGTACCGGAAGATCCACTACTTCCACCACGGCCACAACCGGCGCGACCACGCCACCGCGAACCTGGACACCTTCGTCACCCGCGCCGAGCCCACCCCGCTGCGTCGGGCCTGGTACCACGCGGTGTGGCTCTGGCTGGTCTTCGGCGGCGGGTTCTTCGTGCACTCGCTCGTCTCCGTGCTGCTCTTCCTGGTGGCCCCGGTGGGATGGGCCGAGCGGCTGTCGCCCGTCTTCAAGCACTGGACGCCCGCGCGGCGCGTCCGCGCCTGGGCGGAGCTGCTGGCCGGGATCGGCTTCCACGCGGCGTTCGCGTTCCTCCTGGGCCCCGAGCTGTGGGTGTGGAGCCTGGGGCTGCCGCTGGCGTTCTTCGCGTGGGTGTGGTCGCTGCTGCTGTACGTGTACCACTACGACACCAGCGTGGGCCCGGACGTGCGCCACAACGTGCGCTCGCTGCCGCGCAACCGGTTCTTCTCGTGGCTGCTGCTGAACTTCAACGAGCACGCCACCCACCACCACGACCCCAGCGTCCCCTGGTTCGAGCTCCCCGTGCGGCGCCACGAGCTGCCCGCGGCGTACGGCGAGAACCAGAAGGTCCACTCGCTCTGGGCCGCCATCCGCCAGCAGGCGCGCGGCCCGCTGATCGAGAACGCGGCCGACGTGGGGGAGTTCTCGGTGGCGCTGCGGCCGGGGCGGCAGTGAGCGGGTGGCGGCTCCGCCCCGCCACGCCGCGGGACCTGGACGGGATCCTGGCCCTGAAGGCCGCCCTGGCCATCCCCCCGGCGCGCGGAACGGCGCCCACGGGCGGCTTCCTCCTGGGCTCCACGCGCGAGGGGTACGAGGCGTACCTGACCCACGGGACCGTGCGGGTGCTGGAGGACGACGGTGGCGTGGCGGGCGTCTCCGTCGTCCTTCCGGACGATGCCGTGCGCGCCTCGGACCTGTGGACGCGGCGCGCCGCCATCCACTGGTACGGCGCGGAGCCGCGGATGGAGGGCGCGCGCGTGGGCTACTTCGACCAGCTCGCGGTGCTCCCCGGCCGGGGCCGGCGCGTCGCCGCCGCGGCGATGGCGCTCGCCGGCGTCGAGGAGCTGGAGGCCGGCGGCCACACGCACGTCTTCGCGACCACGGTCGCGTGGCCGGTGGAGAACCGTGCCTCGCACCCGTTCCTGGAGGCGCTGGGCTGGACGCGCGCGGGCGAGGTGGACGAGACCTACCCCGGCGCGGGGCGCATCGTCTCCGCGCTCTGGCACCTGGACCTGGGCGGCCAGCCGGTGGCCGACCGCCTGGCCCGCGTGCGGGCGGGGAGCCGGACGCGCACGCGCCTGGCGATGCTCCGGGCCCCGTGAGACCCGCCGCGACGCGGCCGGACGCAACGTCCGGCGGGAGCCGCGTGTCTTGAAGGGGGACGCCCGGGAGGACACGGCCCCGCTGGTCGCCCGCGCGCTCGGGGGCGACGCCGAGGCCATCGACCGGCTGGTGCGGATGCACCTGGGCCCCGCCTACGCGGTGGCGCTGGCCGTGACCGGCGACCCGGCCGATGCCGAGGACGTGGTGCAGGAGGCGATGGTGGTGGCGCTGCAGCGGCTGGCGGAGTGCCGCAAGCCGGAGCGCTTCTCCGCCTGGCTGCTGCAGATCGTGCGCAACCGCGCCCGCAACCACCGCCGCTACGAGGGCATCCGCACCTCGCTCCCGCTGGACGTGGCCGAGTCGCGCGCCGCCCCCGGAAGCCCCGCCCGCGACGCCGAGAACTCGGAGCTGCGCGGCCGCCTGGCCGACGGCCTCTCCACCCTTCCCCCCGTCCGGCGCGAGGTCCTGCTCCTCCACGACCTGGAGGGGTGGAAGCACCGCGAGATCGCCGAGTCGCTGGGGCTTCCCGAGGGTACGGTCCGTCACCACCTGTTCCACGCCCGCCGCGCCATGCGCGCGCAGCTGGGCACCCTGGTCCGCGAGGAGGACTGAGCACCATGCGACACGACCTGGACGACGGCGGACCGCTCGACCTGTCCGCGCTGCGGCCGTCGCCGGAGCGGTGGGAGGCCATGGCGGCCGGCATCGCCGCGCGGGCCGCGGTGGCGGGCGCCCGCCCGAG
>JASLAX010000175.1 GCA_030146875.1 Longimicrobiaceae bacterium | reverse complement strand
GGGCGGCGCCGCGGCGGCGGGGCGAGGCCGCGCTCCGCGACGGGCTGCTGGCGGCGCTGGGCGCGCCGGCCTAGTTGCCGGAGCCCATCCCCACCACCCCGCGCGAGAGCGTGAGGGCCGGTTCGATGTCGTTGCCGCGGGGAGCGGCGGCGGCGCCGCGCGAGGCGGCGGGGTCGTCCACGGCGACCGGAGAGGCGCAGCCGGCCAGCGCCAGGAGGACGCAGGCGAGTGGGAGGAGCCTGGAGCGCATGGGATTCCGCGGGTGAGGGGTGGGCGCGGGGCGGACCGCCCCGCGTAAGGCTACGATAGCGCGCGCCGTCCCGAACGCCCACATCCGCGCGGGGCTGGGGGCTTGCCCGGATGCCCGTCCCGTCGCACTTTGGTGCCGCGCGCCGCGAGCGGCGCGACCCGCACCCGACCCGAACCGACGCAGGAGCAGCGAGAGATGCACGCGCACCACGATGGCGACGAGAGCCGGAACGCCCGGGAGAGCCGCAACGCAGCCCTGACCGGCTTCGCCGTGGCCATCGTGTGGCTGGCCGTCGTCACCTTCGTCTCGTACCAGGCGGTGTTCTGGCTCGGCGGGAGCGCGGCCGCCCACTGAGCCGGCGGGCGCCCCGCGGCGCCCCTCTCCGACGACGTCCGCACCCCGGCCGCCGCTCGATCCTCCGGGATCGAGGGCGGCCGGTCTGCGTCGCGGCTGCGTCCGTGGACGACGAGCGTAGCTCTCCGCTGGCCACCTCCGCCGGAGCGACGACCATGAAGGAGCCGGAGGCCGCGCACCGCACCGCCCTGGAGACCTTCCCGGCCTGCTCGCCGCCCTCCCCCGCCTTTCGCCGGACGAGGCGGAGGCGTTCGCGCGGGACGTCGAGGCGGCGAGGCGGGAGATGAACGCGTGGCCGGCGGATGCGGGCGAGGGCTTCCTCACCGTCGCCGGGAAGAGGCTGGAGTGCGTGCGGCACCCGGCGGCGCGCGAGGGGCTGCCCACGCTGGTCTTCCTGCACGAGGGGCTGGGCTCCGTGTCGCTCTGGCGCGACTTCCCGGGGCGGCTCGCGGCGGCGACCGGGTGCGGGGCGCTGGTCTACTCGCGCCCGGGGTACGGACGCTCCGGCCCGGCGGATGCCTGGGGCGCGGACTTCATGCACCGCGAGGCGCGGGAGACGCTTCCGGCGGTGCTCGCCGCCGCCGGGGTGGAGCGCGCCGTCCTCGTGGGCCACAGCGACGGCGCCTCCATCGCGCTGGTCCACGCTGCGGAGGACCGCTCGGGGCGCGTCGCTGCCCTGGCGCTGGAGGCGCCGCACGTCTTCGTGGAGGACGTGACGACGGCGAGCATCGCGCGCCTCGCGGCGGAGGCGCGGGACGGCGGCCTGGCGGAGCGGCTCCGCCGCCACCACGGCGCGAGCACCGACGCGCTCCTCGCCGCGTGGACGGGCGTCTGGCTCTCCCCCGCGTTCCGGGCCTGGGACCTCACCCCGCTCCTCCCCTCCGTCCGCGTTCCCGTCCTGGTGGTGCAGGGAGAGGACGACGAGTACGGCACGGCGGCGCAGGTGGACGCGGTGGTCCGCGGCGTCTCCGGGCCGGCGGAGAGCCTGCTCCTCCCCCGCTGCGGGCACGCGCCGCACCGCGACCGCCCGGAGGAGACGCTCGCGGCGATGGCGCGCTTCGCCGCACGTCTGGACGGCGAGCGAAAGGGCTGATCGGTCGCCGTCCCTGTTCTCCGCTGGTTCCTCACCGGCAAACTCAAGTCGCCGCCACGACCGGTAGAGGTCTCCGGTCGGAACCGGCCTCCCGACGGTGGGTGCCGGAACCGCGTCGAGACGAATAGCATCCGAGCCGCAACCGGCAGGCCTCTCGTGAGGTCCCACCGCCGTGTGTCGCGTCGGAGGGACTCGCGGAGCGGCATGGCGCCGGTCAGCCTGCGAAGGCAGGCTTCGTGTAGTGGTTGCCGCGGTTTCAACCGTCCGCCGACGCGCCCCGCGGACCTTGCGCCCCTCCTCGGGGCGAACCAGCTTCGGGCATGGCCGTGCCCCTCCTCCCGAAGGCGCCGCGATGCCCCGTCCTGCACCCCCTCTCCCGACTCCGATGGACGCCCATGGCGCCCCCCGCCGACGTCGCCGCCGGCGCGGATGACCGGGCGGCCGGGGAGCACCGTCCGCCGCGTCGTCACGCAGGTGGCGCTGGGGGGGGAGGGCGCGGGCGCGCGCGAGCGGCGGGACGTGCTGGCGGCGGAGGAGCCGCTGGAGATCCGCGTGCTGCCCGAGGAGGCGCTGGACCGGGGCCGCATCCCGCCCGGCGCGGCGACCCGCGTGGCGGTGACGATGCGGACGCCGGGGGCGGACTTCGAGCTGGCCGCGGGGTTCCTGTTCGCGGAGGGGATCGTGGACGGGGCCGAGGCCATCCGCGCCATCCGCTACTGCGAGGACGGCGAGCGGCGGTGGAACGTGGTGACGGCCGTCCTCTCCCGGGGGACGGCGTTCGATCCGGGTTCCATCCAGCGCAACTTCTACGCGACCTCGAGCTGCGGCGTCTGCGGGAAGGCGTCGATCGAGGCGGCGCTGGGCGCGGCGTGCGCGCCCGTCGGCGGCGCGGCGACCGTGGACGCGGCGACGCTGGTGGCGCTGCCGGAGAAGCTGCGCGGCGGGCAGGCGATCTTCGACCGCACCGGCGGGCTGCACGGCGCCGCGCTCTTCGGCGTGGATGGCGCGCTGCTGCGGGTGCGCGAGGACGTGGGGCGGCACAACGCGATGGACAAGCTGATCGGCGCGGCGCTCCTCGCGGGCGAGCTGCCGCTGACGGACCGCGTGGTGCTGGCGAGCGGGCGGCTCTCGTTCGAGCTGGCACAGAAGGCCGCGCGGGCGGGTACCTCCCTGCTGGCGGGCGTGTCGGCCCCCTCGTCGCTGGCGGTGGAGACCGCGGAGGCGGCGGGGATGACGCTGGTGGGGTTCCTGCGCGAGCGGCGGTTCGTGGTCTATGCCGGGGCGGAGCGGATCGCCCTGGCGCCGGCCGAGTCCTAGGACCAGAGAGGGAGGGGACGGATGCGGGAAGCGGTGCGAAGGACGGCGATGGCGGCGGCGATCCTGGCGACGGCGCTCGCCGCGGCCTGCGGCGGCGAGGGCGCCGAGCTGCGCGAGGCCACCCGGGCGCGCGAGGCCGAGCGGGACGGGGGAGCGGCCGCGGCGGAGTCCATCCCCGGGCCCCCCGCGCTGGACACGGCGCCCGCGCCCGCCGGGGCCCTGCCGGTGCTGGCGGACACCGTTCCCACGGTGGCCATCGACAGCGGCGCGCCCTCCACCCCCGCGCCCAGCCCGGCTCCGGCCCCGCCCGCCGCTCCGGCGGACACGGCGGCGAAGCAGCCGCCCGCGGCGCCGACGATGGACTGGACGGCGGGCGCCCGGCAGCAGCGGCGCAGGACGGCGGGGCTGGCGACGCTGAGCGCGGTGCGCACGGCGCGAAACCCGGGCTTCGACCGCGTCGTATTCGAGTTCGCGGGGGAGCTCCCCGGCTGGCGCGTGGAGTACGTGGACCGCCCGGTGCGCCGCTGCGGCTCGGGCGATGCCACGGAGGTGGCGGGGCAGGGGTGGCTGCGGGTGCGCTTCACCCCCGCGCAGGCGCACGACGGGCGCGGACGCCCCACCGTCGGCGTGCGTGAGGTTCCCCTGACCCACGCGGTGATGCGCGAGCTGGAGCTGACCTGCGACTTCGAGGGCGAGGTGACGTGGGTGGTCGGCGTCGCCTCGCCCAACCGGTACCGGGTGGTGGAGCTGCGGGACCCGGCGCGCATCGCCGTGGACGTGCTGCACTAGCCCGGCCCCTTCCCCCGCCCCGCGGAGGGACCGTGTACTCGACCTGCATCCACTGCCACGCCGCGCTGGGCGCCAACCAGCAGGTGGAGGCCTTCCCGGTGGGACACCGCCTGGCGTTCGACGAGGCGCGCGGCCGCCTGTGGGCCGTCTGCGCCTCGTGCGGGCGCTGGAACCTCTCGCCGCTGGAGGAGCGCTGGGAGGCGATCGAGCAGTGCGAGCGCATCTTCCGCGGCACCACGCGGCGGGTGTCCACCGAGAACGTGGGCCTGGCCCGGCTGCCCTCCGGCCTGGACCTGGTGCGGGTCGGCTCGCCGCTGCGCCCGGAGTTCGCGGCGTGGCGCTACGGCAGCGAGCTGGTGCGCCGGCGTGGGCGGGACATCCGCGGGGCGTTCGGCGCGGCGGGGGTGGCGCTGGGCTACGGCGCGGGGTCGCTCGCCGTGGGGGTCGGCGGCATCTTCGTAGTGGGCGCCGCGGGGGCGCTCGCCTTTCCGGCGGGGGCCGCGCTCTACCTGCGCCACGTGATCGGCGCGTCCCACCGCGAGGAGGCGCGGGTGGTCGCCATGCCGGACCGCGTGGGCCATCGCGTGCGGGTGAAGCACCTGCGCACGCTGGAGTTCGTGGGGATCGACGACGCCGGCGTGCGCCTGCGCGTGGGCTCCGACGCGGGCCCCCTGGAGGTGGAGGGGCAGCCCGCGCTGCGGATCGCCGCGGCCGCGCTGGCCCGCCGCAACCAGGTGGGCGGCACCAGGCGGATCGTGCAGGAGGCGGTGCAGCGGGTGGAGGGCGTGGGCGGACCGGAGGGCGTGCTGCGGAACGTGGCGGGCGCGCTGTCGCGCATCCGCTACGTGGACCGCCTGGCGCTGGAGATCGCGCTGCACGAGGAGGAGGAGCGGCGCGCGATGGAGGGGGAGCTGACGGCGCTGGAGCGCTCGTGGCAGGAGGCGGAGGAGATCGCCGCCATCGCCGACTCGCTGCTCCTGCCCTCGGCGGTGGAGACCATCCTCCGCCGCCTGCGCGGCACGGGGGAGGGCGCCGGCTGACCGTCCTCTCCGCCCCGTCCCGCGTCCGCGCGGGAGGACGGCGGAGGGGCGATAGACGGATGTTTGCCGCGCCGGAGCTGGAGTTCCGTCGCGGCCCTTTCGTTGCGGCGGGTGCGCGGCGGCACGTCCGTTCCCACCCCTCGCGGAGCCCGCTCATGACGCCGAGACGCCTCGCCCTCGCCGCGATCCTGCTGGCCGCCTGCGCCACCCCGGAGGCGCGCACCCCCGGGCAGCCCGGCATCCCCCAGCCGGGGATCTACCCCCGCGGCCGCGGGTCGCCCGGCCCGATGCCCTCCGGGCCTCCCGGGCGCGTGCCGGAGGGCACCACCAGCATCGAGGAGGTCTGCCGCACGCAGATCCCCGGCGGGTGGGCCGCGATCCGCTACGTGCCGGGCGGCGGACGCTGCACCGGCCCCGTCGGCGAGGACGGCGACTACACGGCCGCCGTGGTCCGTCGCCTGGACGGCCTGCCCGTGGGGGTGACGCTGAGCATCTGCGCCGACCAGGCGGTGCCGCGCGGATGGTACGTGGAGGGCGACGGCGAGGGCGCCTGCCCCGGCGCCCGCGTGGGCGAGGGGAAGCCGACCACCATCCGCATCCGCCGCGGCCGGTGAGCGCGACGGAAGGCCGGCGCCCCGCGGGTGCCGGCCCTCCGCTCGCCGTCCGACCCCTCCGCCTTAGCCGTTCCCGCCCTCGTCTCTCGCCATCGGCTCCCCCTCCTCTAGCGGTCGCGCCCGTGCGGGTCGGGCAGGGTGTCGGCCTGCGTCTCGGGCGGGGCGGTCTCCTCCGTCTTGCGGGCCTGCGCGGCCAGCGCGTCGCGGTTCTCGGCGGCGCGGCGGACCTGCTCCTCGTTCCGCTCGGTGTCCTCGTTCCCCTGGTCGGGGGTGCCGCCGGCCCGCTGCTGGGCGCCGTTGGCGACGCCGCTCTGCTGCCGCGCCCCGGTGCCGGCGTCGGAGCCCGCCTGGTTCGGCGCCCCCGTCGCGTTGACCTCGGGCGGGGCGGTGGCGTCGGTGCGGCGGGCCTGCGCCGCCAGGGCGTCGCGGTTGTCCGCGGCGTTCTCCACCAGGCGCTCGTTTCGGGTGGTGTCCTCGGAGCCGGCGTTGCGGTCGTCCTGCATGGCGTCTCTCCGCGTGGTGGTGCAGCGGGGCGCGGGCGCGCCCCCGGCACGCTCCGGGGCAAGTTGCGTTCCGACACCCGTTTCCACCGGCGGAGCGGCCTCCGGCGCACGACGTGTCACGCGGTCCTCTCCTCAGGCCCCCCATCCCGTTATCTTATGGTCGCGGCCGCGCCGCGCCCGCCCCGGCGGGACCGACCTTTCCGAGAGAGACGACGCTGCGATGTGCATCCTCTGTGACCACGGCACCCTGGAGCTGCTGACCACGCCGCTGGAGCGGCTCGCCCCCGGCCAGCTCGCCGAGGCCGTCCGAACCGCGCGCGAGGCGGCCGAGCCCGGCGTGCTCGACTTCGCGGAGACGGTGCTGCGCGGCGAGGCGGTGCCGGAGCTGGGGCTGGCGATCTTCGACGAGGTGGTGGTCGCCCGCGCCCGCGAGGCGGGGCTGCTCGCCCGCGCCGGGGCCGGCGCCTGGGCGGGGAAGGCGGCCGCCGAGCAGTCGGACCCGCGGGTGCTGGCCTTCGTCTCGTCCTGCGCCGAGATCGTGGACGACTACCGCGTGCTGCTGGCGGAGCGGAAGCAGGTGGTGGAGCGCTACGTGGAGGCCCGTGGCGACGCGGTGCGCTTCACGGGGATCGGGCAGGACGGCGAGCTGTGGTTCGACCACCAGGGCAACGCCTACGCGGCGCTCAACGCCACCGAGGCCATCGAGATCGTGGAGCGCGAGATCGGCTCCACGCTGCACTCGCTGCCGCTGGACGACCTGCTGGGGTGGACGCGCCTTCCCGACGCCGCCCGCGAGGTGCTGGAGGAGGTGCGCACGCGCCCCGCCGAGACGGCGAACGCCGTCCTGGCCGAGCTGGTGGACCTGCCCGCCATCGCGGACGAGCGCGTGCGGCAGGAGGGCTACGCCCCGTTCTTCCGCGGCGGCGAGGAGGAGCGCCAGGTGGAGGACCTGCGCTTCGGCGAGTGGATCCTGATCCGCTTCCCGTCCGACGAGGACTGAACGACGACGGAGCGGGGGATGCCCATCGGTGCCCCCCGCTCTCGTTCTCCGCCGCCGGCACGTGCGCCGGTCCCGGACGGCGTCGTCCGGACCACGGAGGGCGGCGGCGCGCCGGGTTCCGGCCGGACGCCGCGGAAACCGTGGTTCCGCGTCGGGATAGCGCCCTCATCACCCGGCCCGCCATGTACTCCACCTGCCTCTCCTGCCACTCCTCCCTCGGCGCGAACGAGGCGGTCGAGCCATTCCCGGTGGGCCGCCGCCTGGCGTTCGACGGCGAGCGCGGGCGGCTCTGGGCCGTCTGCCCGTCGTGCGGGCGGTGGAACCTGTCGCCGCTGGAGGAGCGGTGGGAGGCGGTGGAGGCGTGCGAGCGGCTCTTCCGGGGGGAGCAGCTGCGCGTGCAGACGGCGCAGGTCGGGCTCGCGCGGCTGCGGGAGGGGACGGAGCTGATCCGGGTCGGCAGGCCGCAGCGGCCCGAGATGGCGGCCTGGCGCTGGGGCGACGCCCTGGGCGCGCGGCGGCGGAAGGCGCTCGTGGGCATCGGCGGGGGCGTGGCGGCGGGGGGCCTGGCCCTGGGCGGGCTGGTGGCGGCGGGGATCGCGGTCACCCCCGTGCTGGCGGGGTTCCCGGTGCTCGCCTTCTGGGGGGTGAGCGGCGCGGGGGCCATGGCGACGGCGATGCGGCGCTACGGAAGCGTGCTGAAGGTGCCCGGGCCGGGTGGGCACCCGCTGGCCGTCTACCGCGCCAACCTGGGGGAGACGGGGCTGGTCGCGCGCCCGGAGGGCGGGTGGGCGCTGCGCCTGCGCCACGCGCGGGGAACGACGGAGCTGCAGGGAGAGGACGCGCTCAGGGCGCTGCGGGTGCTGATGGCGCGCGTGAACCCGCTGGGCGCCTCGTCGCGCAGGGCGCGGGACGCGGCGGAGGCGGTGGCCGAGCACGGCGGCCCGGAGCGCCTCCTCCGCTCGGTCGCGCTGGTCTCCGGCGCCGCGAGCGAGGGGTACGCCGAGGCGCGCGCGGACCATCGCCGCCGGTCGTTCACCAACCCCAACACCCTCGCCGGCAACATCGCCCCCACGGACCGCGGCGCCCTCCCCCGCCTGGGGCGGACGGAGCGGCTCGCGCTGGAGATGGCGGTGCACGAGGACGCCGAGCGCCGCGCGATGGACGGGGAGATGGCCGCGCTGGAGGCCGCCTGGCGCGAGGCGGAGGAGATCGCGGGGATCGCGGACGGCCTGCTGGTTCCCGCCGGGGTGGAGGAGAAGATGGCGAAGATGAAGGGCGGGAAGGGGTAACGGGCGGGGCCCCTCCCGCCGGACGGCGGAAGCGGCTACCTTTCCGGCCCACCCCACGCACGGCTCCGATGTATTCCACCTGCCTGTTCTGCCACGTTCCGCTGGGCGCCAACGAGGCGCTGGAGCGCTTTCCCGTGGGCCGCCTCCTGGCGTTCGACGGCGAGCGCGGGCGCCTGTGGGTGGTCTGCGGCGCCTGCGGCCGCTGGAACCTGTCGCCCATCGAGGAGCGGTGGGAGGCGATCGAGCAGGCCGAGCGCCTGTTCCGCGGCGAGCGGCTGCGCACGCAGACGGAGCAGGTGGGCCTGGCGCGGCTGCGGGAGGGGACGGAGCTCGTCCGCATCGGGCGGCCCATGCGCCCGGAGTTCGCGGCGTGGAGGTACGGCAGCCGCTTCGGCGCGCGGCGGCGGCAGGCGGTGCTGCGAACGGCGGCCGGGGTGACCGCCGGCGCCGCGGCGCTCGGCGGCTCGGTCGCGCTCGCCCTCGCCACCCCCGCCATGCTGCTCGCGACGCCCGCCGTGTGGATGGCGACGAACCTCGCCTGGCCGCTCGCGCAGGGGCTCCGCGACTACGGCCGCGCCATCCGCGCTCCCGGTCCCGGCGGCTCCGTCCTCACCCTCTACCGCGCGGGGCTCAGGGAGACGGAGCTGGCGCCGGCGGACGACGGCCAGGGCTGGTCGCTGCGCCTGCGCCACGTCCGCGGCCTCTCCGTCCTGCGGGGCGAGGACGCCCGGCGCGCCCTCTCCGTGCTGATGACGCGCGTCAACTCGGTGGGCGGCGGCGCGCGCCAGGTGCGGGGCGCCACCGACCTGCTGGTGGAGCGTGGAGGCCCCGAGGGGCTGATCCGGCGTGTGGCGGAGGAGTCGGCCCGCCGCGCGGAGGGCTACGACGAGAAGCGCGCCCGCTTCCGCCGCAACAACCTGGATGCCTCCGCCTCCGCCCACGGCCGCCCCTCGTCGCCGCCCGTGAACGACGGCGCCCTCACGCGCTTCTCCGCCCGCGAGCGCCTGGCCCTGGAGATGGCCGTGCACGAGGCTTCCGAGCAGCGGGCGCTGGAAGGCGAGATGGCCGCCCTGGAGCACGCGTGGCGCGAGGCGGAGGAGATCGCCGCCATCGCCGACCACCTGCTCGTCCCCGCGGAGGTGGAGGAGAAGGTGCGGCGGATGAAGGACGGGACGGCGGTCGGCTGATCCCGGCCCCTTCGATCGAAGGCCGAGGGGCCGACTTCCAGAGAGGTGCACGTTGAGGACGATCCGCGCCGCGCTGCACGGCCTGACGCTGATGACGACGCTGGCGCTGGCGGCGTGCGCCGGGGGAGCCTCCTCCGGCGTGGACCACGGGGGGAATGGAGGACGGGTGCGCTTCCTGGCGCTGGGGGACTCGTACACGATCGGCGAGGGCGTCGCGCCCGCGGAGCGCTGGCCCGAGCGACTGGCGGAGCGACTTCGCGCCCGGGGCGTGGACGCGGCGGCGCCGGAGATTGTCGCGCGCACCGGGTGGACGACCGACGAGCTGGACGCCGCCATCGACGCCGCGGCGCCGCGCGGGCCGTACGCGCTGGTCTCGCTGCTGATCGGCGTGAACAACCAGTACCGCGGGCGCGGGGTGGAGGAGTACCGCGCCGAGCTCCGCGCCCTGCTGGCCCGCGCCGTCGGCTTCGGGGGCGGGAACGCGGGGCGGGTGATCGTCCTCTCCATCCCCGACTGGGGGGTCACGCCCTTCGCGGAGGGGCGCGACCGGGCGCGGATCGCGGCCGAGATCGACGCCTTCAACCAGGCGGCGCGGGAGGAGACGGAGCGCTCCGGCGCCCGCTGGGTGGACGTCACCGGGCAGACGCGCGCGACCGGCGCCGACCCCGCCTGGCTGGCGCCCGACGGGCTGCACCCCGGCGCCCGCGCCTACGACGCGTGGGCCGACCTGGCCGTTCCCGCGGCCCTGGCGGCGCTGGGCCGCTGAAACCGCGCCCTTCGCGCGGACGTACGGCTTCACGTCCCCCGTGCTCGCGGGGGACGATCGTTTCCTCACTCGGAGCGCGACCGATGGACGAACGCGTCCGGCGCAGGATCATCCTGCGCGACCTGGCGATCCTGTACGTGAAGCTCGGCCTGGACGGGCTGAAGGACCTGGCGCTGATGCAGATCGCCGCGGGTGCGGTGGCCTGGGACCTCACGCTCGGCTCCCGGCGCCGCGGCCGCGCGTTCTACGCGGTGCTGCGCATGGCGGAGCGGTGGGACCTGTGGCTGAACCTCTACGGCGCCGCCGGCCGCGCCGGCCAGAACGCCGACGGCCTCTTCGGCACCTCGCGGGCGGGTGACAACACGCTCCTCGGCAAGCTGGAGCAGATGGTGCGCAGCGGCACCGACCCCGTGGCCGACGCCGCCGACCGCGCCACCGACGCCGCCAAGGCCCGCGCCATCGCCGCGGCCGAAGCCGCGAAGCTCTCCGCGCTTGCCGCCGCCGAGGCCGCGCGGGCCCGAGCCGCCGCGGCGGTCATGTCACGGCGCTGACGGAGGCGGCCGGTGGAGCTGGTGAAGTACATGAACGGCCCGCTCGCCTGCTTCTCGCGCGTGAAGCTGGCGAGCGGCGAGCAGGTGATGGTGTCGATCGCCCCCGAGAGCGTGTGGGTGGTCCGGATGGCGATGGGGGGCATCGTGCCCCGCGAGCGGATCTGGGAGTGCGACGCCTGGGTGCAGATGGGGCTGATGCTGCGCTGCGCGCACACCGACCGCGGCGCCGTGCTGGACGGCCTGACCGCCGAGGCCATGACCAGCCCCTCGATCGACGCCCTCCACCGGCGCCTGCAGGAGATGGACGCGGCGACCCGTCCGTGGAGCCGGACGGAGGACTGACTCTCCGGAGGGACCCGACGCGAAGCGCCCCCGGAGAGGCCTCTCCGGGGGCGCTTCGTTGTCGCGATCTATGACTGCAGGGCTCAGCGGTACGCCGGCTCGGCGCGCCGCCACTCCACCACGATGCGCCCGATGCCCAGGGCGCCCAGCGCGGCGACCGTCGCCGCCACGGCGGGTGCGGGCGCGCCGTACCGGGCCAGCGCCTCGCCCACCGAGAACAGGACCACCATCGCGCCGCCCAGCCGGCCGAGCGCCTCGCTGGTGATCTGCCCCTCCGTCTTCCCGCCGATGTCCTCGAGCATCGCTCTCTCCCTCGTGTCCGTCGTTCGTTCCGCCTTCGTCCATCGCTTTCGTGGAGTAGGATGCGGGAGACGGGAGGATGGTTGGATGGGGGTCGAGGACGAGTGACGAACGCGCCGTGGAGCGGGACGAGCGCGCACGAAAGCGGGCCCCGGGGATCGTCCCCGGGGCCCGCGTCGCCGTCGTGGTCCGGAGGGCTAGGCGCGGCCGGCGCCCAGCGGGAACGCCTTGGCGTGCCAGGCCTCGCGGAAGGGCCGCTCCCAGCGCCCGGCGCGCAGGTCGCCCACCGTGGAGACGGTGTCGAACACGGGCGTGTCCTCGCCCACCTCGCCGGCGCGGACGCGCTCGCGGAACTGCGCGCGCGGCAGGGTGCGCACCTCTCCGTCCCCGTCGCGGAAGGCCACCAGCGAGCCGTCGAGCAGGGTGGTGCCCGGGGCGGCCTCCGCGTCGCGCAGCGCGTGGTACAGGGTGTCGATGGAGCACCCGGAGACCCCGCTGGCCCGCTCGTCCGCGCCCACCACCAGGAAGCGGCCGTGCACCAGGTCGCGCGCGCCCACCACGGGGGTGCCGTGCGCGTTCCAGCCGGCCAGGAACGAGTCGACGCGGGCCAGCAGCGTCTCGGCGTGCGCGGCGCTCAGCGGCGCGGCGGCGGTGAAGACCCAGACGCGGGCGTCGTCGGGAAGGCGGGAGAAGTCGGTCGCGGGCATGGTGGTCTCGCTCGGAACGGGCGGGCGTGGCGGTCGCGGTGAATGTAGCGGGGCGGGGAAGGCCTCGTCAGGGGCGCAGCGCGGCTCCCGCCCCCCGCGACGGCCTCACGGCGCCCGGGCGGCCGCCGGTGCGCGTGAGCCCCTCCCACCCGCAGCGCGGGCACCAGCGCCGCTGCACCTTCCCGAACAGCAGGCGCGACGTGGCTCGGCCCAGGGCGCCCATCCGCATGGGGATCGTCTCGCCGTCGCACTGGCTGCAGCTCCGCTCGTCCGGGAAGAGCAGGTAGATGGTGGCCATCGCAAGGACGACCTTCGATCCGAACGCAACGAAGAAGAAGAGGATCCAGAGCCAGGTCGTCATGGTCGCCTCACAGGGTACATCGCTCGCCGCCGTCTGTTTCTCCACCGCAAGCCGTGCGCCGGGCAGCCGGGCCGCGTAGATTGCTGCGCCGTTGACATACGTACGCCATTGACGTAGTATAGCCAGGCGCTTCCAGACCGGCTTCCACGACCATGCTGATCGTCGAGACCTCGATCTTCACGCGCCAGATCCGGGACGAGCTGCCGGACGAGGAGTACCGGCTTCTGCAGGAGTGGCTCGTGCTGCGGCCCGACGCCGGCAAGGTGATCCCCGGGTCCGGGGGCCTGCGCAAGGTCCGCTGGGCGGCGCCGGGCCGAGGGAAGCGCGGTGGTCTGCGGATCGTCTACTTCTGGCTGCCCTACGAGAAGCGTCTGCTGATGCTGTTCGTCTATCGGAAGAACGTGCGGTCGGACCTGACGCCGGACCAGCTTCGAGTGCTGCGCGAGATCGTGGAGCGGGAGCTGCCCTGAGTCGATCCCAGCGGGGGAAAGGAGTCGAAGTACCATGGATGCCAAGCGTTTCGAGGAGCTGCTGGCGAGCGTGCGGGAGGGTGGCGCGATCCTGCGTGGGGAGCGGGCGCCCGCGCGCGAGACGCGCGTGGAGGAGGTGGACGTGGCCGCGCTGCGCGTCCGCTTCGGTCTCTCTCAGCCGCGGTTCGCGGCCATGCTGGGGATCAGCGTGGGAACGCTGCGCAACTGGGAACAGGGGCGGCGGCGGCCGGAGGGGCCCGCGCGGGTGCTCCTGCGCGTGGCGGAGCGGCACCCGGAAGCGGTGCTGGACGTGACGGCGGAGCGCCGGGCCGACGCGGAGGAGTGAGCCTGCGCCTTGGACCCGCGGGGTTGTTCCCGCCCCGCGGCCCCGGTTACACTTCCGGCCCGTTCCCCCACCCGAGCCGCCCGAGATGAACGTCGTCAACGTCCAGAGCCTGCAGAAGTCGTTCGGCACCCGCGTGGTGTTCGAAGGGGTGTCGTTCGCCGTGGACGAGGGCGAGAAGGTGGGCTTCATCGGGGTGAACGGCTCCGGGAAGAGCACCCTGTTCCGCATCGTGGCCGGGCTGGACGGGCACGAGGGGGGCAACGTCGCCTTCCAGCGCGGCATCCGCGTGGGGTACCTGCCGCAGGAGCCGGAGTTCGCCGAGGGCGACACCATCGCGCGCGCCGTGGCCGCCGGGAAGCCGGAGCTTCAGGAGGCCATCGCCGAGTACCACGCCATCGCCGCCCGGCTCGCCCGCGGTGAGGGCAACGCCGAGCGCCTGGTCGACCGCCAGGGCCAGGCCGCGGCGCGCATCGACGCGGCCGGCGGGTGGGACTGGGAGCACCGGATGGAGTCCATCCTCACCCGCCTGGGCGTGGACGGGTGGGAGCGCCCGGTGGACGGCCTCTCGGGCGGCGAGCGGAAGCGCGTCGCCCTGGCCCGCGTGCTCCTGCAGCAGCCCGAGCTCCTGCTGCTGGACGAGCCCACCAACCACCTGGACGCCGACACGGTGGCGTGGCTGCAGGAGCACCTGGAGGACTACCCGGGCGCCCTGATGCTCATCACCCACGACCGCTACTTCCTGGACCGCGTGGTCACCCGGATGATCGAGGTGTCGCGCGGCGAGCTGACTCCGTATCCCGGCGGGTACACGGAGTACCTGGAGGCCAAGGCCGAGCGGATGGCGCGCGAGACGGTGGAGGAGGAGAAGCGCAGCCGCCTGATCGACCAGGAGCTGGCGTGGGTGCGCCGCTCTCCCTCCGCGCGCACGGGAAAGCAGAAGGCGCGGATCGGGCGGCTGGAGGGGCTGGAGAAGGAGCGGAGCGACCGCCGCCAGCCCGCACGGCAGGAGGTGGAGATGGCGACCTCCACCGCGCCGCGGCTCGGGCGGACCGTCCTGAACCTGCACGGCGTCTCCAAGCGCTTCGGCGAGCGGTGGCTGGTGCGCGACTTCTCCACCATCCTGCAGGCCGGCGAGCGCATCGGCATCGTGGGGCCGAACGGCGCGGGGAAGACGACGCTGCTCCGCATCATCCTTGGCGAGGAGCCGCCCACGGAGGGCGAGGTGGAGATGGGGCGCAACACGCGCATCTCCTACTTCGACCAGCAGCGCGAGGACCTGGACCCCGAGCTCTCCGTCTACGAGGCGGCGGCGGGGCAGGACTGGGTGCAGATCGGGGGAGAGCGGATCCACCTCCGCTCGTACCTGGAGCGGTTCCTGTTCCCCCCCGAGCAGCAGCGCCAGAAGGTGCGCTCGCTCTCCGGCGGCGAGCGGAACCGCCTGCTCCTGGCCCGCCTGCTGCTGCGCGAGGCCAACCTGCTGATCCTGGACGAGCCCACCAACGACCTGGACCTGGTCACGCTGCAGGTGCTGGAGTCGGTGCTGGTGGACTACCCCGGGTGCGTGCTGCTGGTGACGCACGACCGCTTCTTCCTGGACAAGGTCGCCACCGGCCTCATCGTCTTCGAGGGCGACGGCGTGCTGGCGCGCCACGCGGGGGGCTACGAGCTCTACCGCCGCCTCCGCGCCCAGCGCGAGGCCGAGCGCGCCGCCGCCGCGTCCGCCGCCCCTGCGCGGAAGGACGAGACGCCGCGCCCCCGCAAGGAGGCGGCGCAGGGCGGGGCGCGGAAGCTCTCGTGGAAGGAGAAGAAGGAGCTGGACGGGATGGAGGAGGCCATCATGCAGGCGGAGACGCGCAAGGAGGAGCTGGGCGCGCGCCTGGCCGACCCCGTCCTCTACGCAGGCGCCCCCGACGAGGTCGCCCGCATCGGCGAACAGTTCCGCGTGGTCACCGAGCAGGTGGAGGCGCTCTACGCCCGCTGGTCCGAGCTGGAGGAGATGCGGACGGCGAGCGGGGGGTGACGGCGGGGGGGCGAGCCGAGGGTGAGCCGAGGGTGAGCCGAGGGTGAGCCGAGGGTGAGCCGAGGGTGAGCCGCGACCTCGTCCGCCGAAGCGGGTGGAGGCCCGACCCGCGGACCGGGGGCGTAAAGCCCCCGGCTAAGAACGGCGATCGTCCTCCGGACGACGTCGTTGCCGACGTTGGAGGATGAAGGACCGACGGTGCTCGGCTCGGCATCGGGAAAGCGATCGTGTGACGCCTCTCCCCCACCAGGGGAGGGGCGTTTTCGTGCGTTGCAGCGTCCGGCAGGGACGGCGGCGGTGGATCCGGGGGCGTAAAGCCCCGGCTGGCTACCACGATCGTCCTCCGGACTCGGATCGGATCGGATCGGATCGGATCGGCTCGTGGACGGCATGGCGGCATCCGGCGGACGCATGACAGGCCTCGACAGCGGGCTTCGTGTAGTCGTTGCAGCGGTTTCGCCCGCCCGCGACGAGCGCCGCCGGCATCGCGCGACGAGCGGCTACTTTGCTCCTCCCTCCGCCCCTGCGGTGGACCATCCCTCCTCACGAGTGCCCGGCGAGCACCATCCTCCCGCCCGTCCGGCGTCTTCATCCTTTTCTAATTCCATTCCGCAATGTCGCTGCGCGCGGCTCATTTCATTGCACCGTATTGCGTTACGTCCGCGCGAGCCGAATCCCGCGGGGCGCCAGGCCCGTTCCCCACATTCGTTTGTGTTGACAGGGGGAAACGCCCGTCTTATCGTGGACCCTCCCCTCTCGACAGCCTCGTTCATTCCCCCGCCGGATCACGCCAATGCTATTCCCCGCCGCCTTCGCCCTGGCGGCCGGGCTCCACGCCCCCCTCGGGCTGCCGAGCTCCGCCGTTCTTCCCGGGCCCGATTCGCTCCCGCTCGCCGCCCCCCGCGCCGAGCCGGCCCGTCCCGTCCACGACCTGGCCACCGCCGGCGAGGCGGGGCTCTCCCTCTCCGCGCTGGTCCGCGCCGAGTCCGCCGTCCAGAACGAGCTGCACCGCGGGTCGTTCCCCGGCGCGGCGCTCGCCATCGGGCGCGGTCCGCGCGTGGTGGTCGAGGACGGCTTCGGGTGGACGGGCTCGACGGAAGGGGACTCCCCCGTGGACCCGGACCGCACCGTCTACGACCTGGCCTCCCTCTCCAAGGTCGTGGGGACCACCACCGCGGTGATGCTGCTGGTGGAGGACGGGCTGATCCGGCTGGACGACCCCGTCGGCGCGTACCTGCCGGAGTTCTCCGGCGGCGCCAAGGACCAGGTCACCATCCGCCACCTGCTCACCCACACCTCCGGCCTTCCCGCCGGCATCGGGCTCCCCTCCACCACCCCCGAGGCCGCGCTGCAGCGCGCCCTGGGCGCCCGCCTGGAGGCGGCGCCGGGCGCGCGCGTGGAGTACTCGGACGTGGGCTTCGTGGTCCTGTTCGCGGCGGCCGAGCGCGCGGCGGGCGAGCCGCTGTACCGCCTGCTCGACCGCCGGGTGTTCGGGCCGCTGGAGATGCGCTCCACCACGTACGTGGCGGGCGAGGGCTGCGGACGCTGCGCGGCCACCAGCCGCGACCGCGGGGCCGCGTACCGCGGCAAGGTGCACGACCCCATCGCGCGGCGCCTGGGCGGCATCGCGGGGAACGCCGGCCTCTTCTCCACCGTCCACGACGTGGCCCGCTTCGCGGCGATGCTGGCGGGCGGCGGCGAGCTGGACGGGGTGCGGGTGCTGCGGAGCTCCACCATCCGCGAGTTCACGCGCCGCCAGCCCGGCGCGGGCACGCGGGCGCTCGGGTGGGACACCCCGGGCCGTCCGGGCACCGGCGCCGCGGGGGCACGCCAGTCTCCGCATTCGTTCGGGCACACGGGCTACACGGGCACCTCCGTCTGGATCGACGCGGAGCGCGGGACCTGGGTGGTGCTGCTGGCGAACCGCACCTACCGGACGGAGGGGAACAACCGCATGCAGGGCCTCCGCCGCGAGGTGCACGACCTGGTGGCGACCGCCAGCGACCTCTCCGACGGCGGCGCTTCGACCATGGGAGCCGGCGGGAGCTGACCCGCCGTGCGGCGAGCGAGAAGGGCCCGCGCCGACGCGCGGGCCCTTTCTCGTGCCCACCACCGCGGCCTCCGGTTTGCGCCCTCCACCGGCGTCCATCGACCCTCTCTCCTTCGTCACCCGATCCCGAGCGATGCCCTTCCGCGACTTGCTGGGCGAGGCGACGCTGTCGTTCCTGGCCTCCCGCACGCCGCCGCCGGTGCCGACCTACGACCTGCCCGCCGTCGCGTCCGTCGCGCGCACGGAGCCGGCGCTCGCGCAGGCGAACGGGATGACGCTGGAGTACGACACCTTCGGCGACCCCGCGGACCCCGCCGTGCTGCTGGTGATGGGGCTCGCGGGGCAGATGGTGGCCTGGGACGAGGAGCTCTGCGCGCGCCTGGCCGCCCGCGGCTTCCACGTGATCCGCTTCGACAATCGCGACATCGGGCGCTCGACGTGGCTGGACCACGAGCCGGTGCCCTCGTTCGGCGGCCTGCTCTGGGCGCGGCGGCGCGGGCTTCCGCTGCGGGTGCCGTACCTGGTGACCGACATGGCCGACGACGCGCTGGGGCTGCTGGACGCGCTGGGGATCGGGCGGGCGCACGTGGTGGGCGTGTCGATGGGCGGGATGATCGGCCAGACGATGGCCATCCGGGCGCCGGAGCGGGTGCGGACGCTCACCTCGGTGATGTCGAGCACGGGCGACCCCGACCTTCCGCACCCGCACTGGCGGGCGACGGCGGCCATGTTCGTTCCCGCCACGCGCGAGCGGGAGCGCTACCTGAAGCGGGCCATCATGATCTGGCGGATCCTCACGGGGCCGCGGATCGCGGTGGACATGGCCCGCACGCGCGCGCAGTCCGAGCGCGCGTTCTCCCGCGGCGTCCATCCGCAGGGCGCCGCGCGGCAGCTCGCCGCCATCCTGGCCTCGCCGCCGCGGACGGAGGACCTGCGCCGCATCCACACCCCCACGCTGGTGATCCACGGCGACCAGGACCCGCTCGTCCCCCTGGAGGGCGGCCGCCGCACCGCCGCAGCGATCCCCGGGGCGCGGCTGGAGGTGGTGCCCGGGATGGGCCACGCGCTGGCGCCGCCGCTCTGGGAGCGGCTGATCGACCGAATCGTGGAGCACGCGTCGCGGGGGTGAGGGGCGCCTGTGAATACCACGGAGAGCGGGTTGCCACGATACCAGGCGAGATCCGTCCGCGCGGCCTCCCGGGGGCGTAAAGCCCCCGGCTAAGAACGGCGATCGTCCCTCCGGGACGCCACGTCCGCGGCGCCCACCGTCCCCGTCGACGACCGTCACCCCTCTCCCCTCGTGGGGGAGGCGCGGGGAGGGGGGCTCGCCGTGCGGCGGGCATCGGCCGGGGCGGCGTTCCGGGGGCGTAAAGCCCCCGGCTGGCTACGGCGATCGTCCCTCCGGGACTCCCCCGCGTCCCGACCCGCGGTGCGCGGATCGAGCGATGGCGGTCTCGTGGACGGAGGATCGGTCCGGGGGGAAGCAGGACAGCCTGCGAAGGCAGGCTTCGTGTAGTCGTTGCAGCGGTTTCAACCGCCGGTGAGGGGCTGGCCTCCTCCACCGGAACCAGCGGACGAGCTTCCGCCTGCCATCGAGAGCGAGATGGTGGAGCCGAGGGAACGAGAAGGGGCCCGCCCATCCCAGCGCGGGCCCCTCGTGCTCGTCGTCCGGCAGCGGCCCCGCTACTGCCTGGTGCCGGGGGGGGCGGCGGGGGTGCGCTGGCCTCCGGCGGCGGGGGCTCCGGTCGCGCTGGGAGCGGCCTCGGCCGGCGCATTCTGGCCGGGGGTGGTGGACGACGCCGGCTGCGACGGGTCCGGGCGGCCGGTCTTGGCGGCCTGCGCGGCGGCGGGGTCGGTCACGTCGCCGCGGGCCTGCGCGGCGGCCTTCTCTCTCGCGGAGCGCACGCCCTCGCGCTCGAAGCGGTCCAGCCACGACTTCACGTCGGCCGGCGGCGCGTAGCTCTGCTTGCCGCGCGGCTGTGCCTCGCCCTGCTCCAGCCCGGCGACGATGTGCTCGTAGTTCGAGCCCGGGTGCCACAGGACCCAGTCCTCCAGCCCCACGTCGTACACCCCCCGCTTCTGCTGCCGGATCTGCTCGGGGCCGTACTTCTGGTGGTTGCGCCCCAGCCACGGCGCCGAGAACGCCTGCAGCCACGGGATGATGCGCGCGGGCTGCACCCCCGCCTCGCGAAGCTGGTCGCTGCGGTAGCGGGCCATGCCGGCCGACTTGAACAGCACCTCGTACGGCATCAGGTCGGGGCGCCGCACGCCGGGAAGGTGCGTGGGGAAGTAGTGCGACGGGTACATCATGGGAAGGATGTGGTCGGCGATGGCGGAGATCGTCTCCCACTGCTGGCCGATGTTCACGTCGCCGCCCTCGTTGGGCGACAGCCCGAACACGTCCGCCGTCACCGTCACGCCCAGCGGGTGCAGGCGGCGCTTGGCCTCGTTCAGGAACGCCGCGATGGCGTCGGTGCGGTCGCCCTTGGCGCGCGGGTGCACCTGCGGGGGCAGCGACCTGTACGGCTCGGCGAAGCGCACGTAGTCGAACTGGATCTCGTCGAACCCGAGCTTCGCCACCTCCTCGGCGATGTCCAGGTTGTAGTCCCACACCCGCTCGTCCCACGGGCTCACCCAGGTGTTCCCCGCCTTGTCCGCCCACAGCGCGCCGCCGGGGCGCTTCACCGACCAGTCGGGCTGCGCCTTGGAGAGGATGGGGTCCTTGAACACGACGATGCGCGCGATGGCCCAGATGCCGTGCGCGTGCAGCGTGTCCGTGAACGCCTTGGGGTTCTTGATGGTGATCTCGCTGTCGACCGTCAGCTCGTTCTGCAGGGTGAGCGCGCTGGTGTAGTGCAGCCCCCGCTCGTCCTTCACGTCCACCACGAACGCGTTGATCTCCGTCTGGTCGGCGATCTCGATGAGCCGCCGGCGGTGCGTGCCCGATCCCGCCTTGTAGGCGTTCACGTACAGGCCGCGGATGATCCTGGGCGCCTCCCCGCGCGGGCTCGCGGCAGCGGGAGCGGCGGCGGCCGGGGTCCCGGCGGTGTCGGCGGCGGCGCCGGGCCCGGCCTTCTCGCCCGATGCCTTCGCGTCTCCGGCGCCGGCGTCTCCCTTGCCGCACGCGGCGAGCAGGGCGAGCGCGGCCGCCAGCAGGGTCGTGCGGGAGAACGGCGTCTGCATGCGTCTATCGTCCAGGTGGCGGAGGGGTCGGGCCGGGCGTGCGGGAAGATGCCCGCGCCCGGGCGCGAGCGGCAAGGATCGCGCCCGGCGGCTCCGGGCCGCCCCCCTCCGCCGGCGCGCCCCCGCTCGTCAGTCCGCGGCCCCGGCGACGGCCGGGGGCGCGTCCCGGTCCTCCCCCACCCGCGGGGTGAGCGTCACGCCCTCCGAGCGGCTCACGAACGCCGCGCACGACAGGTCCCCGGTCACGTTGGTCGCCGTGCGCAGCATGTCCAGGATGCGGTCCACGCCCAGGATCAGGGCGATCCCCGCCGCGGCGTGCCCGGCGAGCCCCACGGACTGCAGCACCAGGATCAGCGTCACGATCCCGGCGCTGGGCACCC
Source organism: Longimicrobiaceae bacterium (assembly GCA_030146875.1). Classification (GTDB taxonomy): domain Bacteria; phylum Gemmatimonadota; class Gemmatimonadetes; order Longimicrobiales; family Longimicrobiaceae; genus JASLAX01. The sequence continues at coordinate 25,477 of JASLAX010000175.1, read as the reverse complement.
CCGCGGCGCCGATGGAGGCCAGCGTGGCCGTCAGCACCACCGTCAGCAGCGCCCCCAGCCCCAGCTCCACGCCGTAGACCTGGGCGATGAACACGGTAGCCACCCCCTGGTAGAGCGCCGTCCCGTCCATGTTGACGGTGGCGCCCAGCGGAAGGACGAAGGCGGCCACCGGCCGGGGCACGCCCAGCTCCGTCTCCGCCGTCTCGATCGTCACGGGGAGGGTGGCGTTCGAGGAAGAGGTGGAGAAGGCGATCAGCTGCGTGCGGCGGATGCCGCGGAAGAACGCCAGCGGGCTCAGCCGCGCCAGCACGGCGACCAGGATGCCGTAGGTGCCGAAGGTGTGGAGGGCCAGCCCCACCACCACGACGCCCGCGTACACCGCCAGGCTCCGCAGCACGTCGGCGCCGAACCGCCCCACCACGCTGGCGATGAGCGCGAACACCGCGTACGGCGCCAGCTTCATGATCCACTCGATCAGGACCATGCACGCGTCGTTTACGCCCTGGGCGACGCGGACCACCGCGTCGCGTCGCTCGGCGGCCACCAGCGACAGCGCCGCGCCGAACAGCAGGACGAAGACGATGAGCGGCAGCAGGTTCCCCTCGCTGGCCGCGCGGATCGGGTTGTCGGGGACCATCCCCAGCAGCACGTCCAGCGTGCCGGGCTTCTCCGCCGCCGCCTGCACCCGCTGGGCGGCGTCGGTCGCGAACTCCGCCGCCAGCGCGTCGCGCGACGCGGCCGGGATCCGGCTCCCCGGCTTCACCAGCAGGGCCAGCGTCAGGCCGATGGTGATCGCAACGGCGGTGGTGCAGAGGTAGTAGGCCAGCGTCTTTCCCCCGATGCGCCCCAGCCGCCGCACGTCTCCCAGCGCGACGATGCCGGTGAGCAGCGACGCCACCACCAGCGGCACCACGATCATGGTGATCAGCCGGATGAACAGCCGGCCGATGAAGTCCAGGAAGGGAAGGACGCCCGCCGTCCACCACGAGCCATCGGCCGCTCCCGTCGCGCTGGCGGTCACGCCCGCCGCCACCCCCAGGATCAGGCCGAGGAAGATCTTCGTGTAAAGCTGCATCGGTCACACGGGAACGGAGGAAGAAGAGGCCGGGCGCGCGCGGCGGCCCGGACGCGGGCCCCGGGCGGCGATGCCGTGGCATCTACCCCGGCGGGCCCCCGAGGTGCTGGTACAAAGAACCAGCACCCGGATGGAAGCAGGCGGACACGGGGCGAGCGTTCCCGGCTCCGTCCGGCGCGGCGGCGACGATTTTCCACGCGGAGACGCGGAGGACGCGGAGACGCGGAGGGTTCCGTCGCTCCGCGGGCTTCCGCCGCGATCGAGGGTACGAAAGCAGGGAAGAGTTTCGGGAGTTCAGGGAGCCTTGGGTTGCATCCCCGCGCGGGGCGGCGTCATCGCACGACCCCGAACTCCCTGAACTCTTTTGGGACTCCCCCTCCTCTGTTCCCGGCCGCGCGAGACGGTCGCGGAGGATGCGGCGCAGCTCTCCGCGTCTCCGCGCCCTCCGGGTCTCCGCGTGCATCCCCCGACGCCGGCCGCCCGCGCGGAAAGCGGCCGGCGACGAACGAGGACGAAGGCTCAGGGAGCCGAGCCCGCGCTCCAGGCGTTGTTGCGGCGGTCCACGTCGGGAAAGAGCATCCCGGGGTCGATCTCCACCCGGGTCACGGGGGCGGAGGCCGGCACGTCCACCGTCAGCGTGCGCGTCCGCCGCTCCAGCCAGCTCTCCACCGGCACCTCCATCTCCGCCTTCCCTCCGTCCGCCGTGGTCACCACCAGCAGCACCGGCATGGGGTTGTCGCCCAGGTCGCGCACGGTCACGCGCACGCCGCCGTCGGTGGGCTGCACCGCCGTCACGGCCTGGTCCAGCACCCCGGTCTCGTACCACCACGGGTGCCAGAACCAGTCCAGGTCGCGCCCGGACACGGCCTCGAAGAGGTGGAAGAAGTCCCACGGCGTGGGGTGCTTCCCCTTCCAGTGGTGGACGTACGTCCGCATCGCCCCGTCGAACACGCTGTCGCCCAGCACCGCGCGCAGCGAGCGCAGCAGCGTGCCCGGCTTGGTGTACGCCGCCACGCCGCGCGCTCCGTAGGGCGAGACCAGGTCCGTGTGGCGCGCCAGCGGCACCTCGCTCTCGCGCCCGGCCACCCGCAGGTACGAGCCCGCGGCCTCGCCGAACGGGTCCGTGCCGGGGAAGAAGTCGGCGCGGGCGCGGTCCTCCAGGAACGTCGCCAGCCCCTCGTCCATCCAGGCGTACGCCGCCTCGTCCTGGCCCACCAGCATGGGGAACCACTGGTGCGCCACCTCGTGCGCGATCACGGAGTGCAGCGCCGACGCCTGGGCGGGGCGCCCGATGAACACCAGCATCGGGTACTCCATCCCCCCGATCGGCCCTTCCGCGACCGTCACCTGGGGGTAGGGATAGGGGACCAGCTCCCGGGAGAGGACGTCGATCGTGTGCTGCGCGTAGCGGGCGGCCTGGCCCCAGCCGGGCGCGCCGGGCCGGTAGAGGGCGTTCACCCGGACGAACCCCGCGCGGCCGTCGCGGCTGGGCAGGCCGATGGGCACGTGGGCGGGGAGCAGGTCCCACACGTACCGGTCCGAGGTGGAGAAGGCGAAGTCGCGGACCCCGTCGGCGGTGAAGCGCCAGGTGACCTTTCCGTTCGCGCCGGGGAGCGTCACCGGGCCCGCCGCCCGGTCCGCCTCGGTGACCACGTTCCCGCCGCGCTCCCCCCGCTCGGCCTGGCGCAGCCGCGCGAGCACCTGCGGCGCCAGCACCGCCTGGGGGTTCGCCAGCGTTCCGGTGGCGCCCACGAGCCACCCCGCCGGAAGGGTGAGGAACACGTCGAAGTCGCCGTGCTCCAGGTAGAACTCGCCGTCGCCCAGGTACGGCGTCTCGTCCCAGCCGCGCACGTCGTCGTAGGTGGCGACCTGCGGATACCACTGCGCCACCGCCAGCACCCGGCCTCCCAGCGCGTCGTCCCACCCGGTGCGGAAGACGGGCGCGGGCGGAACGCGGTGCCGCCACGCCACCTCCAGCGTCAGCGAGTCGCCGGGGGCGAGCGGCCGGGGCAGGTGGACCCGCGCCAGCGTGCCGGAGACGGTGTAGCCGGGCGAAGCCGCCGCGCCGGCCGTGGGTGCGGGGCGGGCGCTGAGCTCGGCGCCCCCCACCGCCACGCGCTCCAGCGTCACGCCGCCGGTGTTCGGCGCCACGCGGTTCCGCCGCGCCGTCTCGGTGAAGACGTTCTGGTAGAGGTTCAGGACGATGTAGGGCAGCGTGTCCGGCGAGTGGTTCCGGTAGACCACGCGCTCGCGTCCCCGCAGCTCCGCCGTGGCGGGGTCCAGCTCCGCCTCGATCCGGTAGCGCACCCCCTGCTGCCAGTACCGCGGCCCGGGAACGCCCGCCGCGCTCCGGGTGCCCTTCTCCATGGCGGCGCGGAAGGCGGCCGGGACGGGCACCGGCCGCAGGGCGTGGCGCGCCGGCGCCTCGTCCATCGGCTCGGGCGCGGGCGCGCCGGACGGTGCCGTGGGCGCGCACGCGGCGAGGAGCGCCAGCGTCAGCGCGCGGAATCGGTGGAGCGTGGGCACGGATGGTCCTCCCGTCGTGTGGATCCAGCCGGAATGCCGGCGTCCCGCCCGCTCGTCCGGGGGACGGTGCGGAGGCCGGCGACGTTTTCTCACGCGTGCCGCAGTCGTCGCCGGCCGCTGGCGACGGGAGCGGCCGGCGACGAACGACGGCTCAGGGAGCCGACCCCGCCGCCGCCCCCGCGCGCCACGAGTTGTTGCGGCGGTTCACGTCGGGGAAGAACATCTCCGGGTCCAGCTCCACCCGCACCACCGCGCCGGTGGCCGGGACCACCACGGAGGCCGTGCGCGTGCCCGCGAGCCAGCTCTCGATGGGGATGGTCGCCCGCACCGTCTGCCCGGTCGAGGTGGTGGCGACCACGTAGCTGGGGACGGGGTTCCCGCCCAGGTCGCGAACGGTGACGCGCACGCCGCCCGGCGCGGGCTCCACGGACGCAATCGCCTGGTCCAGCGTGGTGGTGCGGAAGAACCAGGGGTTCCAGTACCAGTCCAGGTCGCGCCCGGCCACCCGCTCGAAGGTGTTGAAGAAGTCCCACGGCGTGGGGTGCTTCAGCATCCACTCGTTGGTGTAGGTGCGCATGGCGCGGTGGAAGACGGAGTCGCCCAGCACCGCCCGCAGGCCGCGCAGCACCGCGCCCGGCTTCCAGTACGCCGACACCCCGCTGGCGGCCTCGCCCGTCTGGTCGATGTGGCGCATCATCGGCGCCTCCACCTTGCGGCCGGCCACGGCCAGGTACTGCGTGCGGTCCCCCAGCCAGGGATCGGTGTTGGGCAGGAAGTCCTCCACCGCCATGGCCTCGTGGAACGTCGTGATGCCCTCGTCCATCCAGCCGTACGCCGCCTCGTCCTGGCCCACCATCATGGGGTACCACTCGTGCCCGATCTCGTGCGTGATCACCTCGTACAGCTCCTCCGCCGCCTGCGGGCGCCCCACGAACACGATCATCGGGTACTCCATCCCGTAGATGGGCCCCTCCGTGACCGTGATCTGGTCGTACAGGTACGGCACGATCGCGCGGCTCATGAACTCGATGGAGTGCTTGGCCATGTAGGCCGAGCGGTTCCAGTTCCGCGCCTGCGGACGGAAGAGGCTGTGCACCGCCACGTTCCGCACGCCGCCGCGCCCGTTCGGGATCCGCCCGCGCACCGCGTCCCAGGTGTAGCGGTTGGAGACGGAGAAGGCGAAGTCGCGCACGTCGCGCGCGGTCCAGCGCCAGGTGAGCCGCCCGTCGCGCCGGGTGGCCGTGCCGCCGTTCTCCGACGCGTCCGAGACCACGCGCACCACCGTGTCGGACGCCAGCGCCACCGCCAGCTTGCGCCGCGTCTCCTCGGAGAGCACCTCCTGCGGGTTCCGGAGCGTTCCCGTGCCCGCGGGGAGCCACCCGTCGGGCAGGGTGAGCGCCACGTCGAAGTCGCCGTAGTCCAGGTAGAACTCGCCTCCGCCGGCGTACGGCGTGGTGTCGAAGCCGGTCACGTCGTCGTACACCGCGATCTGCGGGTACCACTGCGCCACCTGCAGCACCCGGCCGCCCAGCACGTCCTCGTAGCCGGTGCGCGGGGCGCCGGGGCCGGGAACGCGGAAGTGCCAGTCGATCTCGAACACCGCGCTGTCCCCCGTCGCCATCGGCCGCGGCAGCGCGATGCGGCCCAGGGTGCCGGTCACGGCGTAGCCGGCCGTGCCGCCGCCCACCTCGGCCGCGGACCTGGCCTGCAGCGCCTGGCCCTGGGCCACCACGCGGTCCAGCTTGATCCCGCCCGTGCTGAGCGGCGGCCCGGAGAACAGGTTCTGGTAGAGGTTCAGCACCACCGCGTTCAGCGGCTCCGGCCCACGGTGGTGGTAGACGATGCGCTCCGAGCCCTTGAGCTCCGCCGTGCGGGGGTTCAGCTCGGCGCGGATGTCGTAGCGCACCCGCTGCTGCCAGTAGCGCGGCCCCGGCTGCCCCGTCGTGGTCCGGGTGCCGCGGCGCACCGCCTCCTGGAACCCCGCCGCCACCGGCACGGGCCGCAGCGCCGCGCGCGCGGTGTCCCCCCCCGAGGCGGTGGGGCCGGTGCCCGGCGCGGCCCCTCCCGCGCAGGCGGCGGAGAGCAGGAGCAGGACCGGAAGGAGGGCGGGTCTCGCGAGTCTGTGCACGGTGCGCTCCGGATCTCAGAGGTGGCGCGGCCATCCGGCCGCACGTCCAACCTAGGCGGCGCGTCCGTCGCTGCAAGGGACGGCCGGTGCGGCGCCGGGGCGGCGGCGCTACCTTGTGCCGCTCCCGGTCCGCCCTGCCACCCTCCTCCGAAGGTTCCGTGCCGGCACGCTTTCGCCGCGCCCTCGTTCCCGCCGCGCTCGCGCTCCTGGCCCTCTCGGCCTGCGGCCGCGGCTACGACGAGATGCTCCGCCAGGCGCTCCCGGAAGAGGAGGACCGGCGGGCGCGCGGGTACGTGCGGGCGCTGGCGCGGGGCGACACGGCGGCGGTGCTCCGCGACCTGGATCCCTCCCTCCGCGTCGCCGAGACGTCCGCGGCCCTGGCCCGCATGCGCGGCGTGGTCGCCGGCCGCCGCATCGAGGAGATGCGCCCCACCGGCTACCGCGTGGACGCCGACCCGAACGGCGAGACCCGGCGGGTGACGTACCAGCTCCGCCTCTCCGGCGGCGGGTGGGCGGCGGCGAGCGTGGCGTCGCGCCGGGAGGGCGGCGCCGTACGCGTGGTCGGCGCCACGCTGGTCCCCCTCGCGGGCCCCATGGAGCGGGAGAACGCCTTCCGCCTCTCCGGCAAGGGCCCCCTCCACTGGCTCGTCCTGCTCCTCGCCGTCGTGAACCCGCTCCTCTGCATCTGGGGCGGCTGGCTCGCCGCGCGCGAGCGCCCCCGCCGGCACTGGATCCACGTCGTGGCGGCCCTGATCGGCGTGGGCGCGTTCCACCTGGAGTGGACGACGGGCGCCTGGCACGTCACGATCGTCCACGTCCAGCTCCTCGCCGCCGCCTTCCAGCGCTCCAGCCCGTACGACCCCTGGATCCTGACCGTCGCCGTCCCGGTCGGAGCCCTGTGGTCCATCGCCCGCCAGGATCGACTTCGGCGCCAGGCGCGTGGAGCGGAAGGACTTCCCGAGCGGCCGGCGACGAGTTAGGAGAGGACACGCGGAGCTGAACGGAGAGTTCGCGGAGCTCGCGGAGGACCACGCCCCGTTCTCCTCCGCGAACTCCGTACTCCGCGAGCTCCGCGTCCCGGGAACGTCGGTCGAGCGCGAGACGGCCAGCGTCGGCCGGCTGTCGTTCGCCGGCGAGAACCACGAGAACGAGAGGAGAACGAAGATGCCGGTCTCCGAGGACCTGATCCGCCGCCTGACCACCGCCGTGGCGGAGGCGAAGCGCGTGGGGGACTCCCCCGTCGCCGCCGACCGCCTGGCCGCCACCGTGGCGGCGCTGGCGAAGGACGTCGCGGCCGCGGACGCGACGGACGAGACGCGCAGCCGCATGGGCGCCGCCCTGGCCGACGCCGAGCGCGTGCTGCGCCGCGACGACGACGGGCGCGAGGCGGCGCGGCACCTGGAGTCGGCGCTGACGGTCGCCCGACGCGTGGCGCCGACGAAGGAGTGGCCGTTCTGAGGGGCGAGCGCGGGCGGCGGACGCTGGAACGTCCGAGGGGCGGGGCGAAACTGTCGTTCGGACGGGGGCGGCGGGCTCGCCGAGGGGACGGGACGGGGGCGATGGAAGGCGCCTAGAGCTCCATCTCCATCTCCACCTCGGGGGAGTAGATCGTCCCCGCGCGGAAGCGGAAGCCGGCCTTCTCGTACGAGCGCAACGCCGGGCGGTTGTGGGGCTCCACCGAGAGCCAGAGGCTCCGCAGCCGCAGCGTGCGCGCCACCTCGGCCGTGTGGCGGTTGACCTGCGTGCCCATCCCCTTCCCGCGCACGTCCTGGTGCAGGAAGATGGCGTACTCGTTCACGTCCTCGTTCTCGGTGGGCATCAGCAGGGCGTGGCCCACCAGGCGGCCCTCCATCTCCACGGCCAGGTGGGTGCCGGCGGGCAGCACCGAGTCCAGCCAGCGGCGCACGCGCGCCGGACCTTCCGGGGGGAGCCCCTGCGCGGCGCGCTTGGGCTCGAACTCTTCGTAGAACGCCTCGAGGGCGGGCCGGTCCTCGGGGAGGAGCGGACGCACGGTGAACACGCGACCATCCTTGTCACGGTAGGTGGGGGAGGGCATCGCGCCCGGAGGGGGCGCGTGCGGGAGCGGTGCCGCGGACACGGCCTTAGAACCCCATCCCCCAGCCGCGCAGCAGCGGCATCGCCTGGCGGTGGAGGGATTCCAGGGTGCGACGGTTGGTGGCCTCGATCTCGTCGCGGCGGGGCACGGGGGGGAACTCGTCCGGCTCGTCGCGCATGCGCTCGGGGAGCAGGTCGGGGCTCTCGCCCTGCCAGCGCTCCAGCCAGTCGCGGGGCACGGCGTCGGGCACCTTCTGCCCCGACAGGGCGCCCCAGACGTGCGTCCAGGCCCGGGGAACGACGCGCCACACGTCGTAGCCGCCGCCGCCGGTGGCGACGACGCGCCCGGCGCAGAGGCGGTCCGCCACCTCGCAGGTGAGGCGGACGGTCTCCTCGTACAGCCGGGTGGTGGCGCGCAGGTGGGTGAGCGGGTCCAGCACGTGCCCGTCGCAGCCGTTCTGCAGGACGATCACGTCGGGGCGGAAGGCCTCGGCCACCTCCGGGAGGAGGCGCCGGTACGCGGCGATCCAGGAGTCGTCCTCGGTGAACGGCTCCAGCGGCAGGTTCAGGGAGTAGCCGTACCCCTCGCCCTCGCCCAGCTCGTCCACGAAGCCGGTCCCCGGGAAGAGGTACCGGCCGGACTCGTGGATCGACAGGGTGAGTACCTCGGGATCGCCGTAGAAGATCCCCTGCACCCCGTCGCCGTGGTGCGCGTCGTAGTCGATGTACATCACCCGCGCGCCGTGCGCCTCGCGGATCCACGCGATGGCGGCCGCCAGGTCGCTGTAGACGCAGAAGCCCGAGGCCCGGTCGCGGTGCGCGTGGTGCAGCCCGCCCGCGACGTTGAACGCCCGCGTGAACTCGCCGGACATCACCAGCTCGGCCGCGCGCAGGGTGCCGCCCGTCACGAGGGAGGTGACCTCGTGCATGGCGGGGAAGGCCGGGGTGTCGTCGGTCCCCAGCCCCCAGCGCCATCCCTCCTCGCCCGCCTGGCCCGTGGCGCTGAAGCGCTTCACGGCGTCCAGGTACTCGGGGGAGTGGACGCGCAGCAGCTCGGCCTCCGTCGCCGCCCGGGGCGCCACCACGGGGGTGTCGGGGCCGCCGGAGAGGCCCAGCGCCTCGATCAGCGAGACGGTGAGCTCCAGCCGCTTGGGGTTGAACGGGTGGTCCGGGCGGAAGAAGTACCCGGTCAGGGCGGGGTCCCAGATCAGGGCGCTGCGCACGGCGCTCACCCGCCCATCCGGCGCAGGTCGCCCTCGAGCGACGGCCACCCCACCTCGTAGCCGGCGCGCTCCAGCGCGGCCATGACCTCGCGAGGGTCGATGGTGCCCACGTGCAGGATCACGGTGCGCCGCCCCCGCTCGTCGCGGGTGGGCACCACCATCAGGCTGGTGATGTTGAGCCGCAGGTCCTCGCCCACGACGCGGACGACGCGCGCCAGCTCGCCGGGCCGGTCGGGGAGCGCGACCTCCAGCCGCGACGACGCGCCGCTCCCGCCCAGCATCTCCACGAAGGCGGTGATGATGTCGCTCTCGGTCAGGATGCCCAGCAGCCCGCCGCGCGCGTCCACCACCGGCAGCGAGCCCACGCGGTGGCGGTGGAGGAGCCTGGCGGCGTCCTCCACGGTGTCCATGGGGCCCGCGGTGATGACCTCGCGCGTCATGACCTCGGCCACGCGGGTGCGCTCCAGGAAGTCGGCGCGGTCGGCGTCGGCCACGGTGAGCGGCGAGGGCATGGCCGTGCGGATGTCGCGGTCGGAGAGGATCCCGGCCAGCGCCCCTCCGCTCACCACGGGCAGGTGGCGGATGCGGTGCGCGCGGGTGAGCCGCAGCGCGTGGGCCAGGGTGTCGTCGGGAGAGACCGCGATGGGGTCGCGGCTCATGCGCTTCTGGACGAGCATCGGGGTGCGGAGCGGGTTCGCGCGGGCTGGCGGCCGTTCGCCCGCCGCGCCGACGCGGGGCCGGCGGCGGCCCCGCGCGCCGCTGGGGCGCCGGGGCCGAAAGGATCCGCCGGAGGGTCGGTCGGGTGGAGCGGGGCGGCCGCGGGACGGACGAGGGCCTTCTGGAGCGGTAGCGGGTGCAAGATAGTCGCCGCCGGCCGCGAACGCACGGGTCGCGTTGGCGCGGTGGAAGCGGTGGCGCGAGAGGCCCTCGTTCGGGGGGAGCGGGCGGGGGCCCTCACCCCGCCCCCGCCTCAGCCGATCTCGTCGCCCACGCGCAGCCCCAGGAACCCGTCGCGCGTGACGAGGAGGCGCGGGCCCCCGTCGTGCTCCACCCACACGACGGCGTTCTGGCCGAAGCGCGCGCCGAGGGAGACGACGACCTCGCGCGGGACCCCGGGGAGGGCGAGGCCCGGCTCCGTCCAGCGCTCCGCGTCCGGGCCCGTTCCGCCGGCCTCGCACGGCCACGCCGGCAGGGCGAGCGCGCGGACGGCCCGGACCAGCGCCTCGTGCGCCACGCGGTTCTCCTCGTCGGACGTCGGGAGCGAGGCCGGGTTGTACGCGGTGACGATGCCGGACGGGCGGAGCCGCGGCGGAGCGGGGGAGCCGTCGAGGCGCAGCGTCAGCGGGCCGTGGGGGGACGCGATGGTCCAGGCGGTCGCGCGGTACGCGGCCAGCAGGTCGGCGTCGGACATCCGAAGGCGAGGAGGACGGCGGGGGAGGATGCGCGGGGAAGCGCCCGGAGAGATCACCGGGCGGATCGGAGGGGGGTTCGTCGTGGAGCCAGGCGCGGAACCATTCCGTCCGCGAAGGGGGACTTCGCGCCTTTCCCAGGCCGCGCATTCACTCGCAGGCGGTGGTGGGGCTCCGGGCCGGCGCCGCGGTGCCCCCCTCCGTGGGATGAAGCAGCCCGGCGTGGCCGCCGGCCCGGCCTACAGCCGCGTCTCGCGCGCCAGGCCGCCGGAGGCGTCGTACAGCCGCAGCACGTTGGCGCGGCCGTCGAAGTCGGGGTCGACCATCTGCACCACCGCGGCGCCGGAGCGGAAGATCTCGATCATGTCCGCGCGGCCGTCGCCGTTGCGGTCGGTCCAGGTCGCCACCGGGCGCGCGCCCGCCACGAAGCGCACGAAGCGCGAGCGGGGCCCGCCGCGGGCCGCCTCGCCCGAGGGCGCGATGTCGGCGGCGGAGACCTGGGCCACGCGGTCGCAGCCGGCGAGCCACGGGCCCACGGCCGCGCGCCAGTTCCCCGACAGCTCGGCCATGGACGGCATGGCCGGCATCTCCGTGGAGGGCGGGTTCCACTCGGCCGCGGGCGCCTGGGCCCGCGCCTGGGGGGCGCAGACGGCGAACAGGGCCGCCGCGGCCAGGCAGACGGAAAGACGCTTCATGGGTCACCTCGATTGCATGGGATCCGACCCTCTACCCTACCCGCCGCCGCGCCGGGTGTTCCCGGCCACCGGGTACGCCCGTTGCGTAGAAGGCACGCAAGGAACGCCGCCCTTTCCGGGCGAGCGCGGCCGGCCGGGACGCAACTCTCAGGGAGACGGCGACATGGCGGACGGGATCGCGCGCCCTCGCTACCAGGGGCTGGCGGCGGCGCGGGGCTGGACACACGACCCGGCCCGCCCCCGCGAGGAGTTCTCGCTGGCGGTGGGCGACCGCATCGGCGAGCTGACGGTGATCGGGCACCTGGCCCGCGGCCGCGCGACCGAGCTGTACCAGGTCTGGAGCAACAAGCACTGGTGCGCGCTCACGGGAAAGCTGGTGGCGCCCGCGAACCTCTGCTCGGGCCAGAAGCTGCCCGGCTCGTTCGTGAAGGAGGCCAAGGTCCTGCGCCGGCTCCGCCACCCCAACATCGTCTCGGTGTTCGGGAACGGCGTGGCCGACGGACGGCCGTACCTGCTGATGGAGTACCTGGCCGGCCCCTCGCTGTACGAGGTGCTGGAGGGGCTCACCAAGCGCCGCCTGCACGTGCCCGACGCCATCCGCGCGGTGATGAACGTGGGCGCGGCCATCCACTACCTGCACCGCTGCGGGTACATCTACCGCGACCTGAAGCCGGCGAACGTCCACCTGCGGGAGGGGATCCCCGTGCTGCTGGACTTCGACGTGGTGCGCCGCATGTCGGACCGCCGCCCCGCCGACCGGCTGGGGACCGCGCCCTACATGGCGCCCGAGCAGTGCCTGCGCGAACCGCTCTCGCCGGCGACCGACATCTACGGCCTGGGCGCCCTGCTCTACGAGCTGCTGACCGGCAAGTGGCCGCACGACGAGCCCCCCGAGGCGGGGGACGAGGACGACTGGGACGAGGAGTGGGACGACGACGTGGCCGCGGTGCCGGCCGGCGACCGCGAGGGCGAGAAGGCGCGCAACCTGACCACCGCCGAGCTGGAGGCGCGCTATCCGCAGCTCCGCGAGGCCCCCGTCCCGCCGCGCGTCCACAACCCGCAGGTCACGCCGGACCTGGAGCGCATCATCCTGCGCTGCCTGCAGCCCAGGCCCGAGGACCGCTTCCAGACCGTCTCCGGCCTGCTCGCCGCGCTGGCGCCGCAGCTCAAGGGACGCTACCGCATGTGGCCCGAAGGCGCCCCCATCGAGCGCCGCGCGGACACGGCGTCGCGGTGATCGTAGGTACGGGACGACGCCGCCCGGAGTCGTTCTCCGCGCGGGGTCGGGCGGCGTGGATCGGGGAGCGCCTACGCGAAGAGCAGCCGGGAACGGGGCTCGGGGATGGGCCGGCCGAGCTCCCGCGCCGTCTCGATCCACGGCCCGATGAGGACTGGGGCGTTCTCCACGGCCTCGGCGTACGTCGCCCCGTCCGCGGCGCAGCCCGGCAGCTCGGGGACCTCGGCGACGAAGGCCCGATCGACCTCCTCCAGTAGATGATGACCTCGAACAGGAATTCGGGCGTCATTTTTCTCCTCTCAGCTTGTCCCTCAGGACGGAACGTTCGCGTCCGAGGCACCCCGGAGGATGTGGAGCAGTAGTTTCTCGTGCTTACCCAGCCCCGGATTCTGGCCGCGCGCCCACAGTCGAGCCAGAAAGTAGAGCTCACCTGATCGCCGACCCAGTCCACCTCCCCCTTCAGGGACCTGCGAGGATTGCCTCTCCACGGTACGGCCGATTTGTGGCTGCAAGTTGCAGCGATTGACCCCTTCCGTGTAGACTCTTGTGGACCTCCCCGTTGCTTGCCGGCGCGGACGTCCCCTCGCCCCCCCTCCCCGCACTCCTCCCCCACCTTCAGATGCCCCTTCTCTCTGCCCGTGCCCTCGGGCGCCTGTTCGCGTTCGCGTACTTCATCGTGCTCGCTGCCGCCGCATCTCCCACCGCAGTCACCGCGCAGACGGACGCCTGCCCCGTCGACGACCCGACCTGCATCCGCGCGGAGCCCCGGGTGACGATCACGCCGTCCGGGGGCTCCTACAGCGGGAGCGGCGCGACGTACGGGCTCTCGGTGCAGATCACCTGGTGCGCGGGACAGTTCGCGCTGGACCCGGCCAGCCGGCGGATCACCGTCGGCGGCGTGGACGCCACATCCTCGTTCACCTACACCGCCACCACGGCGACCGGGTGCAGCGCCGCGGCCACCTCGCAGGGGACGGTGACGCTCTCGAGCGCGGGCGCCACGCTGCAGGCCACGATCGCGGACGAGATGGGCACGGAGGCGGCCGCATCCGCCGTCTACACGTACGCGCAGACCGGCCCCACCCCCGCGTACGGCGTAGCGGTCACCCCGGACGCCGACACCGTGCACTCGGTGGCGGGGGCCCGCCGCACGCAGACGTTCCGGGTGCGCAACACCGGGAACCAGCCGGCGACCTACACGCTCTCCGCGGCATGTGTCGGTACCGGGGTGAGCGCCTGCGCGGCGAGCCTCTCCTCGGTGGCGGTCGCGCCGGGGACGGAGGTCCCGGTGGGGGTGGCGTACACCGCCGGCGCCGCGGGGAGCACGGGCACGGTCTCGCTCACCGCCACCCAGACGGGGCAGGCGGGGATCGCCGACGGGGGGAGCGTGACGGTGCGGCCGGTGTCAGCGCCCCTGGCGGGCACGCCCGGCGAGGCCGGGGTGCCCACCGTGCTGGAGCGCGGCGACTGCGTGCGGATCGCGGCGGGTGCCGGCGCCTACGAGTGCGGCGACCTGCGCCTGGCGCACGGGATCCCCGGAACGCGCGCGCTGAACGGGACGACCGCCCCGGTGCTGCTCTACAGCTCGCAGCACGCGCGCCCCCACGCGGTCGTGGGGGTGAGCACCCGCCCGGAGGCCGGGCGGGGGACGCCGGCCGAGGTGCGGCTTACGCTCACCCGGGGGACCACCACCGTGGCGACCGCGAGCTTCCCGGGGTGGCCGGAGAGCGAGACGCGCCGGGTGGCGGTCCATTTCGACGCCGCCGACCGCCCCACCGGCGTCGTGGACTACGTGCTTGCGGTGGAGTTCGTCTATGCCGCCGCGACCGTCCGCCACACGCACCCCGGCAAGCTGGTGGTGGTCAACCGCTCGGCCAGCCCGCTGGGCGCGGGGTGGTGGGTGGCGGGCGTGGAGCAACTCTACATTCAAACCGATGGTAGCCTGCTGCGGGTGGGCGGCGACGGGAGCTGGCGCATCTACGCCCCGGCGGGGACGAACCGGTGGGCGGGGCCGGCGTACGCGCGGCCGGACACCGTTCTGCGCGTGGGTGCCGAGTACCTGCGGCGGCTCCCGGGCGGGGACACCGTCGCCTACGACGGCGTGGGGCGCCACGTGCGCAGCGTGAGCCGGCGGGGGGTGCGCACCGACATCGGGTGGGACACGAGCGGCCGCCTGGCCTCCATCTCGCTGCCGAAGGGCCCCGGCTTCGACACCGGGCTGGCCTACACCTTCGACTACGCGGCGGGCGAGGTGCGCATCACCGCGCCCTCCGTGGCGGTCAGCGGCGACCGGACCACGAAGCTGACGGTGGTAGGCGGACGGGTGACGAGGATCACCGACCCGGATACCACCTTCGTGACGCTGGGCTACGGAGATGCCACGGGGCGGGTGCGGACGTGGACCGGCCCCTGGCCGTCGGCCAGCTGGACGTACGTGTACGACGCCGGGGCGCGGCTGAGGACCGCGAACGTGCAGAACCCGGCGGGGGGCACCCTGACGACCACCTTCTCGGCGGCGGAGAGCCAGGGGCTCGTGGGGACGACCGGGTCGCGCGTGGCGGCATTCGTCCAGACCACCGTCAACGGCCCTCTCCCAGATACGGTCCCGGACCTCACCAGCTTCTGGGTGAACCGCTACGGTGCGCCGACCCAGGTCGTGGACGCGCTGGGGAACCCCACGCAGCTCCACCGCGATGACGCGCGCTTCCCCGGCCTGGTGACCCGGGTGGTCTACCCGAACGCGCGGGAGGTCAGGGCCGCCTACGACGCGCACGCGCACCTGGACAGCACCACCGACCGGAGCCATCGCGCCCCGGACGGCCGCTACGCCACCACCCGCTACACCTGGAACGAGACCTGGGACGCGGTGGCGAGCGTCACCAGCCCCGAGGGGGTGACCTCGCACACCGGCTACGACGCGGCCACCGGGGACCGGGCCTGGCAGCAGGTCGGGGGCGATGCCGCGCGGCGCGCCACCTTCGGCCACGACGCCCTGGGCCGGGTCACGTGGGTACGCACCCCTTCCAACGCCGCGGGCGACACCGCGCAGCGCATCCTCTACGGCGGGCTGCTGGGCAACGTTCGGAAGGTGCTGGACCTGACCGGCGACTCGGTGGTGTACCGGCAGGACGCGGTGGGACGCGACACGCTGGTGCTCTCGCCGGTCGACGCCGTGCAGTGGGCGCGGGCCTCCACCACCTACGACCTGATGGGGCGGGTGCTCGAGACGCGCAGCAGCGGCCCGGCCACGTCGCATCCCCGCGTGGACCCGGTGGAGGCGGAGCGGAACCCGGGCACCGTGCCGGCGGCGAGCCTGGTCGTCAAGAACCTGTACGACACCGCCAAGCGCCTCTGGAGGGTGGAGCGCTGGTCCGAGCCGGACAGCTCGGGCGTGGGCGTGCTGTGGAGCGAGTGGTCGTACGACGCGCTGGGGCGAAGGACCGCGGAGCGGGCCCCTTATCGCGACCCGGCGACCGGCGCCACCAGCATGGTGGCGGACTCCACCTTCTACGACGCGGCCGGGAACGTCACGCGGGTGAAGAGCCGGCGTGGGCTGCAGGTCCGCATGCGCTACGACGTGTTGGGCCGCCTGACGGCCCGCATCACCGATCCCGTCGTGCAGCCGCGGGAGACGGAGGTGGCCGCCGCCGCCGCCGCCGTGCCCGACGACACCTGGTACTTTCCACGCTTCCTGCCGGACGCGAACGGCAACCTGACGCAGAGGAACACGGGCGGGACGGCGGGGTGGACGATGCCGGGCGACAGCGCGTCGTTCGTCTACGACGCCATGGGACGCACCACGCACGCCGACAACGGCGACGCGCGGGTCACCCGCACGTACCATCCCAGCGGCCTGCTGCTCTCCGAAACGCAGCGCATCCGCACCTACGCCGGCCAGGACTTCGACGCGCACGCCTACACGGTGGGCTACGGGTACGACCTGGACGGCCGCCGCATCCGCACCGACCTGCCGGCCGGCGTCACCGCCGACGTGCCCTGGGGCGCCTCGGTGCACACCGACTACGACCCCGCCACCGGCGAGCTCACGGGGGTACGTGGCCAGAACGCGGCGTACGCGGCGGTCTTCACGTACGACGCCGAGGGGCGGCCGGAGCAACAGGACTACTTCGGGGGGATCACGGAGACGCAGACGTACGACGAGCGGGCGCGGCGCGTGGCGCAGCACCGCTGGCGCGGTCTGATCCTCACGCACCGGGACACGCTCTGGAGCGACGTGCGCGGGAAGCTCGTGCGGATCCGGAGCCTGGCGGACTCCACGAGGCACGCTTACGACGGGCTGGGGCAGCTCGTCTGGTCGTACAGCGACCGTTTCCCCACGACCAGCGACCCGGAGGAGATCCACCGCCTGGACGCGCTGGGGCACGCATACCGGACGAAGCGGATCTACGTCTCCAGCCGCGCCGAGCTGAACGAGACCGACGGGGAGCGCTTCGAGTATGAGGCGGGGACCGGCCGGCTGGACACGCGCGACCAGCTGAACCACTGGAGCAACACCGTCGTGGGCCAGGCGAAGAGCGGGTACGACCCCGCGGGCAACCGGACCCACCATGCCGACTGGCGGGAGGTGCCGTACCCCGGGGAGCAGAACGGGAGCGCGCAGCTACAGGAGCGGATGCGCACGTACTACGGCGCGGACGAGAAGGTGCGGGTGGTGGACCGCAGGACGTGTGCGTTCGGGAATTTCCTGAACGGGACCAAGAACTGGGCGTTGAGCTTCCCGGTGGGGACGTACGCGACGCTCTGCGCACCGCCCCAGCACCAGGACCGCGCCGCGTTCGAGGAGTACCGCTACGACGCGCTCGGGCGGCGCGTGCTGGTGCGCAGCAACCAGGACTGGAGCTGCGCCAACGAGAGCGGCGGAGGGAACTTCTGCCCCGACGCCGTCACCCGCACCATCTGGGACGGCGACCGCGTCCTGGCCGAGATCCGGGCGCCCCTCGCGGAGGCCGAGCGGGACACGGGGCTCGCTCTGGTGGGCGGTGCATTGCAGAGCGAGTACGGGCGCGTCGTCTACATGCACGGGGCGGCGCTGGACCACCCGATCGCGCTGGCGCGGCTGGACTACAGCCAGTACTTCCCGGAGCCGCACGTCATCGTCCCTCACACCAACTGGAAGGGCACGTACGACAGCGGTACCTTCGGCAACGGCGACACGCGCCGCTGCCGCTGGGTGCCGATGGGGGAGGTGGACAACGAGGGCTACGAGGGGCCCGATGGCGATGCCGGGATGGAGCCGCCGGCGGGGGACAGCACGGAGATCTGCGTGCAGGTCGGCTACCCGGCGGCGTACCTGTGGCAGACCCACCGGAGCCGGCCGCGCGGCGCATCACCGTGGATGGGGAGCCTGATCGAGGGCGGGCGGGACGCCACCGGGCAGATGTACATGCGCAACCGGTACTACGACCCGCAGAGCGGACGGTTCACGCAGGAGGATCCGATCGGGCTGGCGGGGGGGCTGAACCTGTATGGGTTCGGCGGGGGGGACCCGGTGAACTATTCGGATCCGTACGGACTCTGTCCCGACAAGGCTGCGGAAGGTTCGGTCTGCCTGGACTTCTTCATTAATCCTCCAAGCGCGGGCGGGTTCAAGGGCGACGGTCGTGACTTCGATCCAAACGCACCGGCCGACCAGTCGCGAGCGCAGATCGTCGCCGCAAAGGACGGAACTATAACGTGGGACAACATCAACGGTTCTTGCGGGCCGTTTGGCTGCGAAGAGGCCTATCCCTATCTTCCGTCGATAGGAAATGACGTTTGGAGCGAGAAGCATGGGAATGGGAGCTTTACCGTGCATCTAAACGCCATAAACTCGGCCTTCCCGCTCGGGCTAGCTCCAGCGATCAACTCGGAGGTGACCTTCCGCCCTGACGGGAACGGTGGCTTCAGCACCTCAGGAAACCGTGATGCGATGCCGCACCTCGGCATCTACCACCGGGTAAACGGTGAATGGAAGACCCTTCAGGAGCGACCTGCACGCGGGGCGCTGTTCCTGATTCCTTTCTTTCCGAACGACAAGTGGTAGGAGGGCGGATGACTGAGGAAAGGAAGATTGTGCTCCGAAATCTCGCGATTCTAATCTTCGGAGCACTACCTCTCGCAATCCTAAGCTCATGGCTCGCGAGTTCTCTGTTTCCCCTCGACTGGATGCGGGAAACGGAGCGGGGTTCGTCGGTCGGTGGGCAAGCCAGCGGTTTCCTCTTCTGGTTCTTAATCCTTTTTGTCCCTGTCCTGATTGGTGGACTGATCCACCAGATCGCTCTCGGAGCGATCCCTTCATCGTGGAAAGGGGTACACAGGCGGCTCGCAATTCTGTTCAGTGCAGCGGTGATTCCGTTAGGGTTTATCCTGATCGGGAACCGGCCTGGGGCATTACTCATGCCGAGGGCACTGCTCCCCATCATGATCGGATTGATGTTCTATGGCGCGCTCGCGAGACCTCTGCCACCCCGCGACTTATAACGTTCGGCTCTCCGGGTGGGCCCCACTCAGGGGGAGGGCGATCTGCGGTTGATTCCCGCTACTCCCCTGCCAAGCCCGCAACTGACGTCGGCGGCGGAGAGCCAGGGGCTCGCGGGGACGGGCGGCTCGCGCCTGGCGGCGCACGTCCGGACCACCGTCGACGGCGCCCTGATCGACGTCGCGGACGTCACCACCTTCCACGTGAACCGGTACGGGGCGCCCACGGAGGTGACGAACGCGCTGGGGCATCGCACGCAGGTGTACCGCGAGGACGCGCGCTTCCCCGCGCTCCCGACCCGCGTGGTCCACCCGAACGGGAGCCAGGCCACGGCGACCTACGACGCGCACGCGCACCTGGAGGCGAGCACCGACTGGAGCACGCAGTCCGGGGGGCGCTACGCCACCACCACCTACGCCTGGGACGAGCGGTGGGACGAGGTTGCGAGCGTCACCAGCCCGGAGGGCGTGACCACGCACGTAGGCTACGACCCGGCGAACGGGAACCGGATCTGGCAGCAGGTCGGACCGGACCCCGCCCGCCGCGTGGACTTCGGCCACAACGCCCTCGGGCAGGTGGAGACCGTGCGCAGCGCCGCGGCGGCCGCACGCGGAGACCAGCCGCAGCGGTACGAGTACGCGTCCCCGCTGCGGAACCTCTCCGCGACCGTGAGCCCGCTGGGGACGCGCGCCACCTTCGCGCACGACGCGGTTGGGCGCGACACCTCGGTCGTCACGCCCGTCGACGGATCCCGCGTGCGCCGCGATCGCTCGGTGCTGGACGTGATGGGGAGGGTCCGCCTCGCCGAGACGCTCTCGCCCCCCGCGGGCTCCTCCACGCCGGACACCCTGCGCGTGGAGACGGACTACGACGGCCGCGGGCTTCCCATCCGGCTCACCCGTCGCGTGCTCCCCGACCGGAACCTTCTGCAGCCCATGAAGACCTCCTGGCGCTACGACGCGCTCGGGAGGCGCACCGTGGAGGTCGCCGTCGACGGCCAGACGGACAGCACCGTCTACAACCGGGCCGGGCTTCCATCCATGTACATCAGCCGGCGCGAGGACGAGTTCGACGAGCTGGCCATCACCCTGCGCTACGACGTGCTCGGTCGGCTGGTGGAGCGGATCACTCCCTCGGTCACCTATAGGTCCGAGAGCTTCTCCAGGCTCCAGCGGACCTGGACCTTCCCATCGCGGCCGCTGGACCCGGACAACGCCGCGAACCCGGTGCGCATCCGCGGCGACACGGCGACGTACGAGTACGACGTGATGGGCAACACCATCCGCGCGGACAACCACGACGCGCTGGTGCGGCGGGGCCACAACCCGAACGGGACGCTCGCCTGGGAGGAGCAGACGATCCGCAGCTACACGGGTAGCGACACCACCTCGCACCGCTACCGGATGGACTACGGCTACGACCTGGCGGGGCGCCGCACCGCCCTCTGGTACCCCGCCTCTCTCCGGCCGCAGGGAACCGGGTACGCTCCCGCCGTCCAGTACGGCTACCATGCCGGGATCGGGGCGCTGGAGACCGTGGCCGACCTCTCCGGCGGCGTCTTCCGCTTCGGGTACGACAACGACGGGCAGCTCGCGAGCCTGGAGATGCCCGGCGGGATGGCGCAGGCCAGCGCCTACGACGCGGACGGCCGGCTCCAGCACCGCACGGTGAGCGCGGCGGGCACGCAGGCGGTCACCGACACGCTCGTCTACGACGCCGGCGGCAAGGTGTCGAAGGTCCACTCGCGCACGGCGTCGGTGTTCGGCGCGCGCTACCACGGCGCGGGGCCCCTCGCCTTCTGGCACGCCGGGGGCCTGGGCGCGGCGGAGCACCGGACCATCGAGATGGACGCGATGGGGAACCCGCGGCTGGAGCACGGCTTCAACGGCGGGAACGCCGATCAGGAGCACAAGTCGACGTTCTACCGCGAGTACGGCTACGTAGCGAACGGCACGGGACGGCTGCGCTACACCGTCTCGTATCCTTCTGCTACCAGGACCTCGACCGTCTTCGAGCAGACGGACGACTTCGACCACAGCGGCAATCGGTACAAGTCGAGCGTCGCCGAACGCGTGTGGGAAGGCTACAACGTACAGGAGCGGACGCGCCTCTACTACGGCGCCGACGAGAAGCTGCGCGTGGTCGACCGCCAGCGCTGTTTCACATACGTTGACGAGCATCAGCAGTCTGCGCCTGTTTGCGTCGCCTGGCAGCAGCAGATGAAGAAGGATCCCTCAGCATTCGAGGAGTACCGCTACGACGCGCTTGGCCGGCGCGTGCTGGTGCGGCGGCGCCTGGACCCCGCGTGCCAGGTCGAGTGCACCTCCACGATCGAGCGCTTCGTCTGGGACGGCGACGACATCCTGGCCGAGATCCGCGCACCCGGGCAGGACGGCACCTCCGCGGCGTCGCTGGAGAGCGACAACTCCACGGGCGCGCAGTACGGGCGGGTGCTGTACACGCACGGGATGGGGATCGACGCCCCGCTGTCGCTGGTGCGCACGGGCCATGCAGTGGGTACCTTCACGGTGATCCCGCTGGCGAACTGGCGCGGGATCTTCGACCAGGGCCGCTTCCCCGACGGCACCACGCAGAAGTGCACCACGGGAGGGGTGTGCCTGAACCTCAGCGATCTGCGATGGGTAGCGCGCGGAGCGTTCTTCGAGTCGCTGCTCGGCTACCACGAGAAGACCTGGGCCGGCAGCCTGCTGGAGTCGAAGCAGGACGCGAGCGGGCAGCTCTACATGCGGAACCGCTACTTCGATCCGAAGATGGGGCGGTTCACCCAGGAGGATCCGATTTCGTTTGCGGGCGGGCTGAACCTGTATGGGTTTGGGGGCGGGGATCCGGTCGGGTATTCTGATCCCTACGGTCTTGCGGCCGAGGAGTGCTGCCATGAGTCTCTCGATCCCAAGCGAGATCAAGTCAGCAACATGTACCGGGCCCAGAACGGGAGAGAAGCTGCCATCGGGGTGGGAGTTGGAATCCTTGCTGCAGTTGGTGGTTTCGCTTTCGCGGAGGTCGGTGGCGCGGTCTTGACTCGCCTCGGGTTTACCGCAGCACGTGCGGCACCTGCAGGGGCTGCTGTCGGTGGAGCGGCGTTCCGGAATGGGGAGCGCGTGCAGCGCTTCGTCGAAACGGCACAAGGGCAGATTGAAGTGATGTACCGGGTCAATATTCAAGACAGGGTCTTGCATCTTGACCGAGTGAGCGTCTTCCCCAAGTTTGCTGAACGAGTGAACGCCGGGAATGCGGGCGTCCGTGCTGGCATCCGTACCCTTATGGGAGAGGCAAGAGCCCAGGGATTTGAAACCCTTCGGATTACGGGGAGCCGAGTTTCCGGGGCGAATCCTGGCCGTGTTCAAGACATGGTGATCGACCTTACCAGGTAGGCGACTCGAACTTATGAGCACACAACCCGATGTAGTCGCGATTGTCACTGCGCAGTTCGCAAGAGGAGAATCGCTTGAAAACGTCTTGACTAGGCTGCGCGCGGACGGACACGGGATGGCTGAGAGTGTAGCCATCCTGGCGGACGCGCAGGGACTTGAGTTGGACGAGGCAAAAAGGTTGGTGGTTCTAAGTGACACATGGCTCGACCACCGCGATGCCTATGACTCCGTCGAAGCGAGCTTCTGGGACTCGCTTGAGCAACACGGTCACCAGCAGGAGGATGGCTCCTTCAGGATCAACGCATCCGACCTTTAGAAGGAAGCCGGGCAGGCCCGGTACGCTTCAACCGGATTGCCGGATCTGAACCGAGTAGCCAGATGGCGGGGAAGGTGTTGCGGGAGCAGCTTTGAGCTGCTCCCGCACTCGTCAAAGACGTTCGCGACTGCGGAATCGGCCACGTAGCCGAGCTCCGGCGCGGCCGAGTGTATCCTACGAGGCCGCAAAGCGCCTCCGCAGGATCGCAGAGCCCGCGCCGGAGATTGGTGCCGAGGGGGACGGGTACGTGGCGTGGCCGAGTGTCACATGCGAGGCCGCAGATGCGCCTCCACCGGATCGCAGAGCCCACACCTGAATTGCCTGCTGTAGGTGAGCACTGATGCGATCAAGTGTCTCCACGAAGGCCGACACGTCGCCTCAGCCGGTATTCAGAATCCGCATCAGTGCTCACCGGCGGGTGTCGTCTGACGCCGACGGCCGGCTCCGGTACCGCACGGTGAGCGCGGCGGGCACGCAGGCGGTCAGCGACACGCTCGTGTACGATGCGGGCGGCAAGGTGTCGACGGTCCACTCGCGCACTGCGCCGGTGATCCGCGCGCGCTACCACGGCGCGGGTGGGCTCGCCTTCTGGCACAGCGGGGCTCTCGGCGCCGCGGAGCACCGGACGATCGAGATGGACGCGCTGGGGAACCCGCGGCGGGAGGAGGGCTTCAACGGCGGGAACGCCGATCAGGAGGGGAAGTCGACGTTCTATCGCGAGTACGGCTACGTGATGGACGGCACGGGACGGCTGCGCTACACCGTGTCTGCGCCGTCCGCCTCCATCACCTCGGTCCTGTTCGAGCAGACGGACGACTTCGACGACAGCGGGAACCGTTACCGGTCGGAGGTCGTCGAACGCGCTGGGCCGAGTCACACGGTTCGGGAGTGGACGCGCCTCTACTACGGCGCCGACGAGAAGCTGCGCGTGGTCGACCGGCAGCGGTGCCTGGCCTACGCCGACCAGAGTACGAACGTCGTGCAAGCGTGCGTCGCCTGGGACCAGTCGAACGGCAAGGACCCTTCGGCATTCGAGGAGTACCGCTACGACGCGCTGGGCCGGCGGGTGCTCGTGCGGCGGCGGCTGGACCCGGCTTGCCAGGTCGAGTGCACCTCCACCATCGAGCGCTTCGTCTGGGACGGCGACGACATCCTGGCCGAGATCCGCGCGCCCGGGCAGGACGGCACCTCCGCGGCGACGCTGGAGAGCGACAACCCCTCGGGCGCGCAGTACGGGCGGGTGCTGTACACCCACGGCATGGGCATCGACGCCCCACTGTCGCTGGTGCGCACGGGCCATGCGATCGGTACCTTCACGGTGATTCCGCTGGCGAACTGGCGCGGGATCTTCGACCAGGGCCGCTTCCCCGACGGCACCACGCAGAAGTGCACCACGGGCGGGGTGTGCCTGAACCTCAGCGATCTGCGCTGGGCAGCACGGGGGGCGTTCTTCGAGTCGCTGCTGGGGTACCACGAGAAGACGTGGGCCGGCAGTCTGCTGGAGTCGAAGCAGGACGCGAGCGGGCAGCTCTACATGCGGAACCGCTACTTCGACCCGAAGATGGGGCGCTTCACCCAGGAGGACCCGATCTCGTTCGCGGGGGGGATGAACCTCTACGGGTTTGGTGGGGGGGATGCAGTGAACTATTCGGACCCGTACGGGCTCAGCGCTCAGAGCGACACGACGAAGACAGGGCAGACTCCCGACACAAGGCATGGCCGCTGCGAAGTCGCGGGCATCCTAAACAATTACATCTCTGCTCTTTCGTCGAATCCGGGGCGATTCGCCTCTGACGACTACCCAGGCGAGTTTGACTTCAAGTACACCGAGGGTGGAGCCGATGCGAGGTACCAGGTGGGGAACCAGTGGCTCCGCGCGGACGAGTTTGGGAACTTCGCGGCGGGCTACGCTGGACAGCATGCATTTAATGGACTCGGCCACGGAGCCATGGTCGCGGGTGGGATCTACTTCGCCATGGAAAGGAAGGCCAATGGAGAACGTACCTCAGGGGAGCATTGGTCGGACCGTGAGAGCAGACCGATGATCAATGCCGGCGCAGCCCGCGCCATACTAGAGCAGTCCAATAACGGTGGGATGTCTTACACAAGGGATTACGGAGCCAGGAGGCGTCCGTACATTGAGCCGCTTACAAGTAGAAGAGGCTGCAACTGATCAGGGACGTTGCTACTCACGGGGTTAGTTGATCAGCTAGTCCCGACGCGCTCAAGCTCACGACGCGAAGGCTACAGCGAGCCAGACTCATGACTGAAACCATTGTTGTTGCTGCACTCTTCCTTGTTGTCGCAGCGGTCGAGTGGAAGTACCAGTGGCCGTTCATTCGGCTACTGATGGTTGTGCTTGCTCTTCTAGTGCTGGTCTTCACCGACCCAAGCCCTCGACGAGCCGCACGACGCGCCATCGTCGCCCCGTCCATGGAACGGGTCACGGAACTCCGAGGCTCGCGGCTATCCGATTACGGGAGCGGCGTCGTCACGATGGAACGAGCTATGGTCGAGGATGCGAAGATGTTCAAGAATGAGAACCTCCTAGCGCTGGCCGCCCTCATCTGGCTCGCTTGCTCACCTGCCGTGAGGCGGAGACGCCCTTCACGCGTCGAAGCCTCCGGAGAGGGCTAACCCGTCCCGAGCGGGAACCCGAGCTACTCCTTGGGTTTGCCAATGCGGCATTACGCGAGGTGCCACAGGCACTTAGGGCCGCGGCCCAAGGCCGCGTAACGGCCGTGATGTAAAAGGGCGTCAGGCCGGACCCAGAGACGCTCCGGCTAGAAGTCTGTTGAAAAGGGTTCTTCGTCGATTTGGTTGCAGGTGGTGCAGATAGGTAGAAGAAGAATGGACACCGGCCCTGGGGTCGAGCAGAATGGAGTTGTCTAAGCTCCCATTCACGCTCAAGCCTCAGAACACGGTGTCCGATCTCAGTATAGC
>JASLAX010000161.1 GCA_030146875.1 Longimicrobiaceae bacterium | reverse complement strand
GGGGCGCTGGACGGGGGGCGGCGTCACGACTCCACCGGGAGCCGCGCCCGGCGTCGGCGCCGGAGCGGCGCCCGCGCCCGCCGCCGCCCGCGCGACCGAGTCGGCGCGGACGGAGTCGGCCACGAAGGCGGAGTCGCGCGGAACGGGGATGGCCACCCCGCCGAGCAGGCGCAGGAACGGCGCGCCCGCGGGGCGGCGCACCAGGGCGGCGCGGGTCCCGCGCGGCCACCCCGACAGCGACGGGATGGTGGTCAGCTCGATCCAGAGCGTGTCGCGCAGCGCCTGGCCGGCGGCGAAGTAGCCCACCCCGTCCGGGGCGTAGGCCACCATGGAGACGATGCCGTCGCGGCGCACCTCGCCCACCATGGGGTAGCGCGCCTCGCCGCGCACGTACGCGCCGGCCAGCGAGTCCAGCCGCTGCGTCTGCAGCCACACGTCGCCGGGGCGCGCCAGGAGGGTGGAGTCGGCGCCGACCACGGCCGTGTCGCGCGCGGGGATCTCGAAGCCGGCGAAGCGCCACACGCCCGCCAGCTCCGGCAGGCCGGCGCGCGCCTCGGGGGAGGGGCGCTGGAGCGGGGGAAGGGGCTGCAGGTCGGGCTTCCCGCCGTCGCACGCCGCCAGGGCGGCGGCCAGCGCGGCCGCGGCGATCCCGGTTGTCCGTCTTCCCGTCACGCCCGTTCCCGGTTGCAGGATGCACAGTGCGGCGCCCTCGCCGGGCGGCGGGGCGGGGGCGTGCGCCGCACGATCGGTGCCGGAAGCCAAACGCGAGGCGCCGCCAAGGTTGACACGCTCCCGCGCGCCGCCTTACCTTCCCCGTCAGGAGCCCGCGCGGAAAGTCCCGCGGGGCACGGGGTCTCACCGCCGGAGCGCCATGTCGACCATCGCACCGATCCGGGTGCAGGATGCCGACGCCGACCTGCGCCACGCGCTGGAGGCGAACGGCCAGCGGTTCACCGAGCAGCGGGCGGCCGTCTACCGCTTCCTGCGCGGCACCGACGAGCATCCCTCCGCGGACGAGGTCTTCACGGCGGTGCGCGGCGACATCGCCGACATCTCGCTGGCGACCGTCTACAAGGCGCTGGAGACCCTGGTGAGCTGCGGGCTGGCCATCAAGCTCTCGTACGGCGACGACTCGGCGCGCTACGACGCCCGCACCGACGACCACCTGCACTCGCGCTGCCTGGCCTGCGGCACGGTGCGCGACGTGGCCGGCGCCACCCCCGCCCTGCTGCCGCGCATCCAGGTGGGCGAGGGCTTCCGCGTCGAGGGGTACCGGGTGGAGGTGGTGGGCTACTGCGCGCGGTGCGCCGCCGCCTGACGCGCGGCTCCGCGACGCGACGAGAACGCTCCCCGGCCCGCGCCGGGGAGCGTTTCTGCGTCCGGCGGCACCCATGATGCGGCGCGGCCCACGCGGGTCGCCGTCCCGCCCCTCCCACGCACCCCCGCACGCGGAGCGCAGGTGACACGGATCGACCTTCCCGCCGGCGCCATCCCCGGCTTCCGCGGCGCCTTCCACCGCGGCGAGGCCGAGCGCGCGCCGTTCGGCGACGCGAGCGGGATCCTGCGCTCCGTCCCCGCCGGCGTGGCGGTCCCGGCCGACGCGGAGGACGTGGCGGCGCTGGCGGCGTGGGCGTGGGAGAGCCGGACGCCCCTGGTCCCGCGCGGCGCGGGGACGGGGATGCCCGGCGGCAACGTGGGAGCGGGCGTGGCGGTCGACCTGGTCTCCTCGTTCCGCGCCGTGGGCCCGGTCGACCCCGGGCGACGGACGGCGCGGGTGGAGCCGGGGGCCACGCTGGACGAGCTGAACGCCGCCGCGGCGCCCCATGGGCTGCAGTTCCCGGTGGACCCCTCCTCCTCCGCCCGCTGCTCGCTGGGGGGGATGATCGCCAACAACTCCGGCGGCGCGCACGGGGTGCGCTACGGCGCCACCCGGCGCTGGGTGCGCTCGCTGGACCTGGTGATGGCGGACGGGTCCACGGCGCGGGCGGAGCGCGGGCGCCCGCCGCGGGGGGGACGGCTGGTGGACGCGCTGGCGCGGCTGGACGCGGAGCTGCGGCCGGCGCGCGCGCGCATCGAGGCGGCCTGGCCGCGGCTGCGGAAGAACTCCTCCGGCTACGCCATCCGCGAGTACCTGGAGAGCGGTGACGCCGTCGACCTGCTGGTCGGGAGCGAGGGCACCCTGGCCATGGTGGTGGGGGCGGAGGTGGACCTGGCGCCCATCC
This sequence comes from Longimicrobiaceae bacterium, assembly GCA_030146875.1. Classification (GTDB taxonomy): domain Bacteria; phylum Gemmatimonadota; class Gemmatimonadetes; order Longimicrobiales; family Longimicrobiaceae; genus JASLAX01. The sequence goes on along the minus strand of JASLAX010000161.1, from coordinate 16,172 downwards.
CCGGCGCGCGCGGGCTGGCGCTGCTGGAGTTCGAGCGGCTCGAGGACGCCGTCGCCGCCGTCCGCATGATCCTGCCGCTGGAGCCCGCCACCTGCGAGATGCTGGACCGCACCTTCATCGACCTGGTCCGCGGCGGCGACGCCGATCCCGGGTACCCGCTGCGGGAGGGGCTGGAGGCCATCCTGCTCGTGGAGATGGAAGGGGAGGACGAGGACCATGTCGGCGCGTCGCTCCACCGCCTGCGTGCGGCGGTGGAGGGCGTCGCGGCGCGGGTGACGGTCGCGGCGGACGCGGCGGAGGCCGAGCGCTTCTGGCACGTCCGCCACGCGGCCTCGCCGCTGATCGCCCGGCTCGCCGGCAGCCGCGTCTCGATGCAGTTCATCGAGGACGGCGTGGTGCCGGTGGAGCGGCTGGCCGAGTACGTGGTGCTGCTGCGCACCGTGCTCGCCCGCGCCGGGCTGGACGCGGTGATCTTCGGCCACGCCGGCGACGGCAACCTGCACGTGAACCCGCTGGTGGACGTCGCCGACCCCGCGTGGCGGCGCACGGTGCAGTCGGTGATCGACCAGGTCTCCACGGGGGTGGCGGCGCTGGGGGGGACCATGGCGGGGGAGCACGGGGATGGCCGGCTCCGGGCGCCCCTCTTGGAGCGCGTGTGGGGAAAGGAGATGGTCGCGCGCTTCCGCCGCGTGAAGGAGGCGTTCGACCCGCGCGGCGTGCTGAACCCGGGGGTGATCCTTCCGCTGCCGGGGCAGCGGCCGCTGGATGGCGTGCGCTGGCCCTGATCTCCACCCGCGGGGAGCGTCCGTACCCGCGTCGCCCGACCCTCTGTCCCAAACGGCGCGCGCGCCTTAGATTGAAGCGGTCTCCCGCCACCGCCCGTTTCCGCCCGCGCCCCCACGCGCGGCGGGCCCACGGGGGTTTCCCGGCGGGAAACGTCTCCCCATCTCACCCGACACGCACCGACCCGTGACCGCACCCCCTCTCCAGGGCACCCCGCGCCGCGCGCTCCGCCGCTCCCTGGCCGCGCTCGCCTGCGCCGCGCTCCTCGCCGGCTGCGAGGGCGACGCGGAGACGGTGACCATCGGCATCGCCGGCCCCATCAGCAAGGCGAACGGCCGCTCCATGAAGCTGGCGGCGGAGATGGCCGCCGAGGAGATCAACGCCCGCAACCTGCTGGGCGGCAACCGGAAGCTCGTCCTGGAGATCAAGGACGACGAGGGAGACCCGGCGAAGGCCATCAGCGTCGCCACGGAGCTCCGGCAGAACGAGGAGGTCTCCGCGGTGGTGGGGCACGTCAACTCCGCCGCCACCCTGCGCGCCGCGACGATCTACAACGCCCCGCCGGGGGAGCACGCCTCCAATCCGGTGGTGGCCCTCTCCCCCGCCTCGTCCGCCCCGGAGATCACCCAGGCCGGCGACTGGACGTTCCGCGTGACCCCCACCGACCTGGAGTTCTCCCCGGCGCTGGCGGAGTGGGCGTCCACGCGGCTCGGCCGGCAGCGCGCGGCGGTGCTGTACACCAACGACGCGTACGGCCAGGGGGTGATGTCCACCTTCGTCGATGCCTTCCGCAAGCGCGGCGGCGCGGTGGTGACCGCCGACCCCTTCCTGCCGGCCACGTTCACGTCCGCCGAGTCGCTGGACCCGTACCTGCTCCGCGCCTTCCGCCAGAACGTGGACGCGCTGGTGATCGCCGGCCAGGCCGAGGCAGGGGTGAAGATCATCGCCGCCGCCCGACGCCTGGGCTTCACGGGTCCCATCCTGGGCTCGGACGGGCTGACGGGCGTCAAGGACGCGGGCGCGATCGCGGAGGGGGTGTTCGTCTCCTCCGCCTTCCTGGCCGACCGCCCGAACGAGCTGGCCCAGAGGTTCGTGCAGGCGTACCAGGCGAAGCACAAGGAGCTTCCCGACCACCGCGGCGCCATGACCTACGACGCGCTGCTCCTGCTGGCGCAGGCGATCCGCGAGAAGGGGACGGACCGCGAGACCATCCGCGACTACCTGGCGGCGATCAACGACGAGAACGAGGCGTACGACGGCGTGTCGGGCCGCATCCGCTTCGACCCGAACGGCGACGTGCTGGGGAAGGACGTGGCGGTTGGCATCGTGCGCGCGGGGCGGCTGGTCACGGCGCGGTAGCGCGCCTCCGGTGGGACGCAGGAAGCCCCGCGGGCCGTCTGTGGCCCGCGGGGCTTCCTCGATCCTGCAACCGCCGTCCTGCTACCGCCGATCGATGGAGCTCAGAAGGCGCCGAACGCGCTGTCGTCGATCGAGTACGTCCCGGTCCCGTCCTCCTCGCCCACGGCGAGCGTGGTGTACATCGGCTCCTCCTCGCCCAGCGCCATGGTGGTCATCGGATCCTCTTCGCCGACCATCATGGTGGTCATCACGTCCTCTTCGCCGTACGCCATCGAGGTGTGGGGCTTCTTAGCCATCAGTGCATCTCCTGAGTAGAGTCGGTGATCCCGCGTCGTCGCGGCGGAGGCATCGGACCTCGCGCCGGGGTGGGCCCGTCCCGCGTTCGCCGCGGCGGCCCGACGGGGGGAACTCTACGCTCCGCACGACCCTCGCACAACCCCGTAAACCGTCGGAATCAGGGAATGTGACTGGAGCGGCAACTGCGGGAAACACAAGGAGTTACGTTCGAACGACCGTTCGCCGGTTTTCGGAATTCGGGTTCGAACGTCCGTTCGGCGTCTGTCGGGAGAGGTAAGAACGGAGCGGGGCCGGCGGACGTGTCGTCCACCGGCCCCGCTCTCCCGTCGTTCGCCGTCGCCTTCCTCCGCGAAGGTCGGACGTCGCGATCCCCCCGCGCTACTCCGGCCCGCAGCCGCAGCCGCCGGTGCCGCACCCCGGCCCGGCGCCGCCGCCGTCCGGCTTCGCCCTCGCGGGGCGCAGCGCGCGCACCCAGCGCCGGGCCAGGAAGGCGAGGGCCAGGGCCACGGCGAGGGCGGCCAGGACGGTCTGGATGGTCTCGGGGCTCACCTCGTCCCTCCTATCCGAACCCGAGCAGGCGCCCGCCCTGGTAGACGAGCAGGGCGGAGCCGTACGCCAGGGCCAGCATCCAGGCGAACTGGAAGGTCGCCCAGCGCACGCCCTTCCACCCCCCGCCCGTCTCCCGTACGACCACGGCCACGGTGCTGATGCACATCATGGCGTAGACGTAGAAGACCATCAGCCCCACCGCCACCAGCGGGGAGTAGGCCAGCGCGCCGTCGGCCCTGCGCTCGCGCTGCAGCCGCTCGCGCAGCGTGGAGGAGCCCTCGTCCGCCGAGCCCACGCCGTAGATGGTGCCCATGGTGGAGACGAACACCTCGCGCGCCGCGAACGACGAGACGATGCCCACCCCGATCTTCCAGTCGTACCCCAGCGGGCGCACGGCGGGCTCGATCGCGTGGCCCAGGCGGCCCAGCACGCTGTTGGCGAGCTGCGACTCCTGGGCGGCCTCGGGCGTGGCGCCGGGGTCGGGGTCGGACTTGGGGTACGTCGCCAGCGCCCACAGGACGACGGTGAGCGCCAGGATCACCGTTCCCGCCTTGCGCAGGAACATGCTGGCGCGGTGGCCCACCGACAGGGCCAGCGAGCGCGGGCGCGGCAGGCGGTACGGCGGCAGCTCCATGATCATGGGGCGCGTCTGTCCCCGCATCAGCGTCCGCTTGAAGATCGCCGCCACGCCGAGCGCCGTGAGCGTCCCCAGCAGGTACATCGCCAGCAGCGTCAGCCCCTGCACGTCGAAGACGCCCAGCACGGTGACGCTGGGGATGAAGGCACCGATCAGCAGGGCGTACACGGGGATGCGCGCCGAGCAGCTCATCAGCGGCAGCACCATGATGGTGGCCAGCCGGTCCTTGGGGCTCTCGATGGTGCGCGTGGACATCACCCCCGGCACCGCGCAGGCGTAGCCGGAGAGCAGCGGGATGAACGAGCGCCCGTGCAGCCCCACGCTCCTCATGAAGCGGTCCATGATGAACGCGGCCCGCGCCATGTACCCCGTGTCCTCCAGGACGCCTAAGAACAGGAAGAGGATGGTGATCTGCGGAAGGAAGACGAGGACGGAGCCCACCCCCGCGATCACGCCGTCCACCAGCAGCGACGAGAGGTCGCCGGGGGGGAGAAGGGCGCCGAGCGACGCGCCCATCCAGCCGAAGAGCCCCTCGACGATGCCGATCAGCGGCTCCGCCCAGGTGAAGATCGACTGGAAGACCAGCGCCATCAGCGCCACGAAGATCAGCGGCCCGCCGATGCGGTGCAGGACGACGGCGTCGATGCGGTCGGTGAGCGTGCGCCCGCCGCCCGGCGTGCGCTCCACGCAGCGGTCGCAGACGTCCGCGATCCACCCGTAGCGCAGCTCCGCCTCCAGCGAGCGCGCGGAGAGGCCGGCGGCCTCCACCTGCGCGCGGGCCACCTCGGTGGCCTCGCCCAGCCCGGGGACGCCGGCCAGGTGCTCGCCGGGAGAGGCCAGGCAGAGCAGGCGCAGCGACTCCATCTTCGCCGCCCCGGCGGAGAGGCCCGCTTTCTCCAGCAGCGCCTCCACCGGGCGCATGGCGGCGGCGGCGTGCGCGGGGACCTCGAAGCGCCGCTCGGGGCGGGGAAGGCCCGGCGCCTTGGCCACGGCGCGCTTCAGCACGTCCAGCCCCTCGCCGCGGGTGGCCACGGTGGGCACCACCGGGGCGCCCAGCTCCAGCGTGAGCTCCACGGGGTCGGGGCGGATCCCGGCGGCGCGCGCGGCGTCCACCTGGTTCAGCGCCACGACCGTGGGGATGCCCAGCTCCAGCACCTGCGAGGCCAGGAAGAGGTTGCGCTCCAGGTTCTGCGCGTCGACCACGACCACGACCACGTCGGGCGCCTGCACGCCCGGGGTGCGGCCCAGCAGCACGCCCAGGGCGATCTCCTCGTCGGGCGAGGCGGCGGAGAGGGAGTAGGTGCCGGGAAGGTCCAGCACGACCACGCGGCCGCCGTCGTCCTGCCGATAGCGGCCTTCCACGCGCTCCACCGTCACGCCGGAATAGTTGCCCACGCGCTGCCGCATGCCGGTCAGCGCGTTGAACAGGGTGCTCTTGCCGGTGTTGGGGTTGCCCACCAGCGCCACATGCAGCACACCCTCGCCGCGATCGGTCCGCAGGGGCGAGGGTGCGAGATGGGCGGGGATGGACCCCCGGTCCGCTACTTCCATCCTACTCCACCACGATGTGCTCCGCCTCGGAGCGGCGCAGCGTCAGCATGAAGCCCCGCACGCGAACCTCGATGGGGTCGCCGAGCGGGGCGGCGCGGATCACCTCCACCGGCGTGCCGCGGATCAGGCCCAGGTCCATCAGCCGCCGGGACGCGTCGGGCGCGCCGCCCACCTGCACCACCTTCGCGCGGTCGCCCGGGCGAAGGTCCGAGAGCGTCCGGCTCACGTTCCGAGCGGCAGCACCCGGATGGTGGAGGCCAGGCCCTCTCCCAGCGCCAGCTTCGCCCCCTTCACCTCCAGCAGCATGCCGTTGCGCGAGTCCAGCACGCGCACGCAGGCGCCCTCGAACAGCCCCAGGTGGCGAAGGCGGTGCGCCTCGTTGCCCTCGCACTCCAGCCGCAGCACGGCCGCGGTGCACCCGCTGGCGCAGGCCGCCAGCGCGCAGTCGCCGCAGCGGCGCGCGGCCGGGGCCGGCTCCTTCTTCCATCCCAGGAGGCGCTTGAGCATCGGGTGGACGGTGGCGCTGAAGGTGAGAATCAGTTTCAACGGTTGAAGATACCGGCGGCCGCCCCCGCACGCAAGGATCGGCGGGGGCGCCTTGCCCGTGCGCCGCGGCGGGTATACCGTCCCTCCGGATTCCGCGCCGCGTCCCTTCCCCTGCCGTTCCCGCGTGACAGAGCCCGAAGCACCGTTCCGCCTGCGTATCACGGGCACCCTGGTGGCGCAGCACTTCGCCTCCCGCTGCGACCGTCGGCTCCGCTACGAGCTGGTGCCGCCGCAGTGGCGGGGCGGCGACGTGCCGGCCGACAACCGCGACCCCGAGCGCGGCCCCATCGTGGCCCCGCGGCCGGGGATGGGACTGCTGCTGGAGCGGGGCCGACGGTGGGAGCGGCGCGTCATCGACCGCCTGGTCCGCCGCCACGGCGACGCCGTCGTTCACGGAGGCGTGGACGAGCGCGGCAGCTACGCGGCGCTCCCCACCGACCGCGCGGTGGAGGTCCTGCGCCATCCCCAGGGCGTCCGCTTCCTGGTGCAGCCCTCGCTCTCCGTCGCCGACGGCGCCGCCTTCGCCGCGAGGCTGGGCCTGGACCCCGCCGTGGTGGAGATCGCGCCGGCGCAGCCCGACCTGCTGCGCATCGCCCGGGGCCGGGGCGGGCGCGTGCGGCTGCAGGTCGCGGACGTGAAGTGGAGCCGCGAGGGCACCATCCGCCACTTCGCGCAGGTGGCTTTCTACACGCTGGTGCTGGAGGAGCTGGTCGCGCGGGCGGGGCTGGACGTGGATGTGGAGACGCGGCGCGGGTGGATCTGGCCGCGCGGCGCCCGCGGGCCGCGTCCCTTCGCGCTGGCGGCGTACCGGCACCACGTGCTGGACCTGCTCCGCCGCGACCTTCCCGCCGTTGCGGCGGGGGCGCCGCCCGCCGCGCGCTGGCACCTGGGGGAGGGGTGCGCGGGATGCCCCTGGCTGCGCCACTGCCGCGCGGAGTCCGACGCGGCGGACGACCCCGCCCGCGTCGTCGGGGTGACGCCGCTGGCGAAGGAGGCGCTGGCGGCGAAGGGGGTGCGGACGGCGGCGGCGATCGGCAAGGCGTTGCGGAAGGACGTCTTCACCGGGTCGCACGCGCTGGAGGCGGGGGAGAAGGCGCTCAAGCAGCGCTCCCTCGCCCTGGCCCACCGCAAGGTGTACGACGTGGCGGCGGAGACGCAGCGGATGGGGGCAGGGGAGGGCGCGCGCGTGCTGCTGACGGCGGAGGCGGACCCGGTGACGGGGACCGTCTTCGCGATGGGGGCGCGCGTGGAGGGGATGGGCAGGCCGGCGGACGCCGTATTCCTGACGTGGGCGGGAACGCGCGCGGCGGAGGGGGAGGCGCTCGCCCCCCTCCTCGTACGTCTCGGCGCGGTGGCGGAGGCCGCGGCGGCGTCCGCGGAGGCCGCGTTCGCGGCCGAGGCGGGGCAGCGCCGCCGGAGGAGCGCGCCCCCTCCGCTCCACCTCTACCTCTGGGACCGCGCCGCGCTGGAGGCGTTCCGCGACCTGCTGCAGCGCCACGTGGGCGAGCCGGCGCTGGGGAGGCCGATCGCCGCTCTCATGCGGCTCTTGGCGCCGGCGGGGGAGAGCGGCCCCGGCGGCTCCGCGCCCGCGGCGCCGTTCACGGTGCTGGCGGACGTGGTCTCGGAGCTCTACGCGCTCCCCGTTCCGTACGTCTACGACCTGGCCGGCGTCTCGTCGACCCTGACGCCGTCGACGGACGCGGCGCCCTGGCGTCCTCCCGCCGCGTACCGTTGGACGTTCTCCAGCGCGGTGGCTTTCGAGCGGGCGCACGATCACTGGCGCGGGAAGGGGCGGAAGACCAGGGGCGGGGAGGAGACGGCGGAGGAGGTGGAGGCGTCGCTGCGTGCGGCCGTGTCGGGGAAGCTGGCGGCGATCGACTCGGTCGTGCGCGCGGTGCGCGAGCGGGAGGAGCGGCGGAGGGAGAGCCGGCTGCGGATGGAGGGCGGGTGGACGCCCGCCGCCGCCGAGGAGCCCATCCGCGACCCGGCGCTGGAGACGCTGCGCGTCTTCGTGCGCGCGGAGGCCGCGGCCGAGGCGGCGCAGCTCCGCGCGCTGCACGCCCTCTCCGCGCGCGACCGCGCCCGCCGCTTCGAGTGCATCCGCGGGATGGAGCTGGTGGAGCGGCGGGAGGACGGCGCGATGGTGTTCGAGTTCGACTCCGAGTGCCGCGACGCCAAGTTCCGCGAGGGCGAGTTCAACCTGGTCCTCACCAACGAGGACACCGACGGCCTTCGCGAGGCCGACCGCTCGCCCTGGAGGCGGCGCAAGCTGCTGGTGGAGCTCTCGGAGTACGACCTCTCCGCGTCGCCCCCCCGCGTGGTCCTGGCGCCGTCGGACCGGAAGGGGTTCGCGAAGGCGCTGGACGAGGGGCTGGTCTACCTGGACCGCGTCTGCGTGCTGGACCGCGCGCCGGCCGACTTCAACACCCGCCGCCTGGTGGCGACGCTCCGCGCGCTGGACGAGGGGCGCGGCGAGGCGGCGTTCGTCCGCGGGCTGCTCGCGGGGGACGTGCCGGACGGCTGGACGGCGCCCCTGGACGTGGAGGGGACGTGGAACGCGGTGATGGCGCCGCTCTCCGCCCGCCTGGGCCGCGACGTGCTGAACCCCGAGCAGCGGGACGCCTGGCGCGCCGTGCTGCGCGACGCTGCGACGGTGATCTGGGGGCCGCCGGGCACGGGGAAGACGTACCTCCTCGCCTGGATCCTGGTGGGGCTGGCGGCGGAGGCGCGCCGCGCCGGGCGCCCGCTCCGCGTGCTGGTGACGTCCGCCACGCACCGCGCCGTCGTCAACGTCCTCTCCCGCCTGGCGAAAGAGGTGGCCGCGACGGGCGTGGAGGTGCCGATGCGGCTGCTGAAGCTGAAGGGGAGCGGCAACCCGGCGGACGCGGAACTGGATGCGCTGGACGTGGAGGTGGTGGAGGACGATCGGCTGGAGGGCGCGCTCGCCGCCGCCTCGTCCGCGGGGGACGCGGTGATCGTGGGCTCGACGGTCTGGTCGCTCTGGAAGCGGATGAAGGCCGCCGGCCGCGGGGCGGGGGAGGACGACGAGGGCGGCGACGCGCCGGTGCGGCCCTGGTTCGACGTGGTGGTGATCGACGAGGCGTCGCAGGTGAAGGTGCCGGAGGCGCTGATCGCCCTCTCGTCCATCCGGCCGGGGGGACGCGTCGTGCTCTGCGGCGACGACCGGCAGCTCGCGCCGGTGCTGCGGGGGCGGTACGGGGCGGAGGGCGGCACGCTCCTGGGCTCCGCCTTCGCCCACTTCGCCGCGCTGTTCGGGCGCGTCTCGCTGCGCGAGAGCCGGCGGATGAACGCGGCGCTGGTCCGCTATCCGCGCGAGATCTTCTATCCCGGCCTGGTCTCGCGCGTCCCGGCCGCCCGGCTGCGGGCGGAGGCTCCGGCGGGAGGGTGGGGTGACGCGCTGGACGACCTGCTCTGGGAGACGTTCTTCGATCCCGAGGGGGCGGTCGTCCTCCTCACCTACTCGGGCGTGCGCGCGACGGCGAGGAACCCCTTCGAGGCCGCCCTCGCCGCCCGCATCGCCCGCCTGGCGCGCGACGGGCTGCGCGACGCGGACGGGGCGCCGCTCTCCACCGAGCGCTTCGTGTCGCAGGCGCTGGCCGTGCTCTCCCCGCACCGGGCGCAGAACGGGGCCATCCTGGCGGAGCTCGCCGCCGCCGGGTTCGCGCGGGGGACCACGCCCGTGGTGGACACCGTGGAGCGGATGCAGGGGAACGAGCGCGACATGATCGTCGTCTCGTACTCCGTGGCGGACGTGGAGTACGCGGAGGCCGAGGCCGAGTTCCTGCTGGACCCCAACCGCTTCAACGTCTCCATCACCCGCCCGCGCGCCAAGCTCGTGGTGCTGATGAGCGACGCCGTCCTCCGCGCCCTCCCGCGCGACGAGGAGGTGATGACCGGGTCGATGGCCATCAAGGGCTACGCCGCCCACTGCTCCGATGCCGTGCGCGACGTGGTCCTTCCCGGTCCGGACGGCGAGCCCGTCCGCGCGGTCGTCCGGGTCCGCCGGCTGCCGGCGCGCGAGGGGGCGGCGGCGTAGGCTTTCGCGCCATCCCTCCGCCTTCTCTCTCCCGCCGACCGAGGCTCCCGATGGACCTGCTGATCGGCTTCCACGCGGAGCCGCTGAACCACCTGCTCGCGCTGCTCCTGCTGGTCGCCAAGGTGGGCGACGTGGCCAGCACGCGCCTGGGCAGCCCCACGCTGAAGCTGGAGGCGAACCCCCTCTTCCGGCGGCTGGGCTGGAAGTTCGGGCTGGCGACTGCTGGTCGCGCTCGTCCCCTACGTCAGCACCGCCGCCGGGGTGATGCTGATCCCGCCCCTGCTGCTGGTCACCGCGTCCAACCTCGCCCGCGTCTGGATGAGCCGCACGCTGGGGGAGGAGGAGGTGAGCGCCATGCTCGACCGCGCGGCGTCCCGCGGGAGCCTGCGCGACGGGGTGCGGCTGATGTGGCTCTCCGCCGCCTTCGTGGCGCTCGCGGGCGTGGTGCTGATGGCGTTGAGCGACGGCATGCCGTCGCTGCCCTGGTGGTTCGGGCAGGGGATCGTGGCCTATGGCTTCGTGGTGGCCGTCCACGGCACCGCCGACCTGAAGCGGCGATACCGCCGGCTGGCGAAGGAGGCGGTCGCGCCTTGATCCCCCGGCTCGGCGCCGTTATCTTCACGGCTCGCCGAAACGCGGTCCGCGCGCGGAGAGGCGCAAGGGGCCGTAGCTCAGTCGGTTAGAGTGCCGGACTGTCACTCCGGAGGTCGCGGGTTCGAGTCCCGTCGGCCCCGCTGGGTAGGAACACGTTGGAGATGCGCCCGTAGCTCAGCTGGATAGAGCGTCTGACTACGGATCAGAAGGCCGGGAGTTCGAATCTCTCCGGGCGCACTTTGAATACGAACGGAGCCCCGGCAGCGTGCGCGCTGCCGGGGCTTTCGTGTGTCCGCGCCCGCCGCCCGCGATCTGCGCGCCGCACCCACACGCTGACGGGCACCGCGGCGAAGGCGGCAGGACCGCGGCGGCCCCCGCCCCGGTCGCGCCCGCCAGGGGAGTAGGCGGATGCCCGCCGCCGGTCAGCGGTGCCTCCGTCCCCGCCGACCATCGAAGATGGCGGCGCGGGCCTGGCTGTTCGCCTCCACCTCGTCGGGATCCGGCAGCGGCGCGGTCCGCTCGCCGTCGTGCTGCGGGCGGCGCAGGAAGGTGACCTCCACGTCGAGCTCGTAGGCGCGCCCCAGCGCGTCGTGCGCGATCCGCGACACGTCCGATCCCGCACAGTAGCGCGCCACCTGCTCGCTCACGTCCAGCGGCATCGTGAAGCGGCTCTCGCCCGCCACCATCGGAAACAGCGGCGTCTCTTCGCCCAGGCCGCGCCGCGCGGTGACGTCGGGATCCGGCCGGCCGGAGAGGAAGGGGCGGATCTCCTCGCGCAGGACCTGGCGCAGCCGCTCCCACATGCGGTCGCCCAGCGCCTTCATGCGCCGCGCGTCCAGGCGCGGGTCGAACGGCACGTTCACCTCCACCTCGAACGTCATCTCCGGGGCCTCGTGCGGAGTGGAGCCCCCCTGCAGGTGGTTGTGCAGCGTCATGGCGTCTCCGTGGCGGTGCCGTGGATCGTCGCGGGCGGGCCGGAGCGGCCTCCCTGCGACATGCACGATGCTTGGAGTGGCGCATTCGGCCAAGCCGGGGTCGTCAGCGGGTTTGGAAGGCCGGGGCCGACCTCGGCGGGGGTTGGGCGCAGCCGATCGCGGGGTTCGGTGGGCCACGGCCGGTGGCGGGTGGCGTGTGGTGCGACTACACTGGTGGGGCGCCCTCCTGGCGCCCTTTCGTTCGCCCTGCCCACCCGGAGACGTCCCCATGAAGACGCTGCGCCCCCTCCTCGCGGCCGTCGTGCTCGCCGCCTGCGGCACCTCCCCCACCGCGCCCGGACTCGCGAGCCGCGGCGGTCCGGCGTTCGATGGAAACGGCACCCTGGGCAGTGGGAACCGAGCCGAGACCTCGGCCGGTGGGTTCATGTTCGGCAGCGGCAATCGCGCGGAGACCGCAGCCGATGGCGGCGGGCTGCTCGGGACGGGGAATCGAGGTGTGTTCGGGCTGGGGAGCGGGAACTACGCGGGGACGGAGCAGGACGGGGGATTTGGGATGGGCTCGGGCAATCGGGACGGCTTGATGCTCGGCAGCGGCAACCGCGCGGAGACCGCGGCTGGCGGGTTCATACTTGGCAGCGGGAACCGCGCTGAGTCGACGAGCACCAGCGGCGGTGGGATGATGGGATCGGGCAGCCGGACCACGACGGGAACGCAAACGGCCGGCACCGATGAGATGCCGGCCGACAGCGCGAAGGGTGGCTTTATGCTCGGATCGGGTAACTGATCAGACTACCCCGACAGCGGCTCGGCCGGTCTGCCGTTTCCGCCTCCAAGTAGTACCGCGCCACCTTGCGACGAGATTGACGACATCCGCGGCAAGCCAGCGCGTCTCGTCTTCGAACTCAGGGGATAGTGGCGCTTTGTCCGGAGGCGGTGGGATCTGGTCGAGCTTTAGGAGCAGGGCATTGCCCGCGCGTTCGACGTGGACATCTCCACGGCATTTCGCGAGTTCAAGCCCCTGGTGCACGTAGGCTGACGCCACTTGCAAGCGGTTAGCGACATACGCGGCATAGGCGAGATTGACGAACACCGCAGGAGCGTAGGGGGTCTCGGTCGACGTACGCTTTATGGCTTCATTCTCTGCCCAGGCAGCGACGGCGGTATCACTCACTGCCGCTGCGGCCCGGGCAAGGGTGCTCCAAGCGACAGCGGCTCCCTCGTCATCCTGTAGACGTTCGACAACGCCCTTGAGGATCGGAAGGGCGGTCCGTTCCAAACCCTGACGCACCAGTGAGTAGCCAACGTCGTAGGCGAATGCTGGTACCCTTTGATGATGAACGGGATATGCCGCGAGAGCCCTCCGTGCGTAACGGAGGGCGAGAACCGGCTCGTCCGCTTCGGTGCACATCACGAACAGGTCATGCCACGCCTGTGAAGCGAGCCAGTCGTAACCCGTCCGCTGCGCGGCATTCCCGGCCTTGTGGTACATCTGCCAGGCAGGCCGGAATTGCCCTTGCTCATAGAACCACGTCCCATAGCCCAGGTAACCACGCACGTACGGGATGATATCCCGTGAGCTTCGCGCAGTACCGATTGCCCGGAGATACCACGTCTCGGATCGGCTCCACTCGCCACCAAGTCGGCAAAGCCGCGCGGCGAGTCGTGACGCATCTGCTGAGTCGGGAACCACGCGCGCTGCCCCTTCCGCGAAGTGGATCGCCACCTCGGCCACCCGATTCCTCACGCCCCATTCCATTACTGTCGAGCAGGCGCCTGCGAGCACCTCCACATCAAGTTCCTGTGGTGATCGGGCGACCGACTCCAGCACCGTGAGCGCCCCGGCCAGCTCCGGCGCCTCCGCTCGCGCCTCGTCCCACAGCGCGCCGCGCTCCGCCGGCAGCACGTCGGGGAACAGCGCCGCGCGTGCGTGCTCGCCCGCGTCCACCCAGTCGCGCACCTGGCGGATGGCGCGCCAGAGCGCGTGCCCGATCGCGCCGTCCAGTTCGGCGGCGATCTCGTGGCCGAAGGGCAGGTAGCGCAGCTCGGGCAGCGGGCGCGCGGAGGGGCCGCCCACGCGCGGGAGCACGGCGCGGCGCCACGGCGGGGGCGGCGGCGCCACGCGCTCCAGCTCCCGGAACTCGGACCGCGTGTCGCGGGTGGCCGCTGCGCCCATTCGGATGAGGTACGGGGGGAAGGTTCGCGCCGGGCGAGACTCGTGACCCAAGATGCGTCCGGAGTGGACACGCTGGCAAGATCGGCGCGAGACGAGCGACGTGCGGCGCGCGACGGCCCATCCGGGTGGGGGGCACGAAAGCAGGCGGCTGGCCCGCGTGGGGACCTACCGCCTGCTGAACGTGTTGACGTCGGGGATATGGGCCGAGTGTGCCTACACCAGCCGACCGGCGACGTAGCTCAGGTCGTCTATGCGGAAACCCAGCATCTCCGTCCAGCCCAGGTAGGTCTTCCCGGGGGTGGGATCTCGTCGACGAGCACCAGGTATGAGGCCGAGGCGCAGGATCACGTGGCGAAAACCGTCCCGCTGGCGCTTACACCATCAAGGTTCCGACGTAGCTCAGGTCTTCGATCCGGAAGATCAGCATCTCCGTCCAGCCCAGGTAGGTCTTGCCCGGCGGCGGGATCTCGTTCACCAGCACGGCATAGTAGGGGCCGTACCGCAGGATGGTGTGCCGGAACCCGGCCCGCTGCAGATCGTGCCAGTTGTTGTGGGTGGCGCGGAGCGCTCGCACCGCGGCGCGGTAGATCCTGGCGCACACCCGCTCAACGAGGATCACCTGTCGCGGAGCGGTCGCACCTACCTGCTCGAACAGCCCCTCGCGGATCTCTGCCTGGTCTGCATCCGTGAAGTAGGGAGCGATCCGCTCCAACCGAACCTCTGCATCGGTCGGGTCTCCGCACTTCCCGGATCCCCCCTGGGCGATCGCCCCGCCGGGGAAAAGGAGCCACGCCAGCGCACTTGCCACGATGATACGCATGATCAGCCTCTCGCGCACTTGGTGTCGCGACGATGGGTCCCAGAACCCACCCGACGACGACTCTCGCCGACCGTACCTATACCATTCCGCCGCCCACGTAGCTCAGGTCAGACACCCGGAAAATCAACATCTCCGTCCACCCCAGATAGATCTTACCCGGAGGCGGGATGCGGTCGATCAACACCGCGTAATACGGCCCGTATCGAAGGATGACGTGTTTGAAGCCTTCCCGCTGGAGCTGCCGCCAGTCGGTGTGCGTGGCGCGGAGCTGCCGCACGACCCGTCGGTAGAGGGCAGTACAGATTCGCGAGTCGCGAAGCACCTCGCGAGGCTCGGTCGGACCGACGCGGTCGATCAGCCCCTCGCGGAAGTAAGCGTCCTCCTCAGCGGTGAAGTAGTGTGCGAGATCCTCCAGATCGGCCTCGGCATTCGTCAGGTCTCCGCACCTGTCCGGGGCTCCCTGAGCGGACGCGCTGCGCGCGAGCGCAGTGAGGATGAGCATAACAAACGCAACAACTCTCATGGGTTCATCCTCTCGCGCAGTGACGGTCACGGGGGTACGTGTCGGGCCGCCCACGGTGTTGGTAGGGCCGGAGCCGATGGATGTGCCGGCTATCCATAACGTACGAGGGCCATGGCGACTGTATCTGAGCGACGCGATCCTGGCGACTCGGCCCGTCTCCGAAGCGGAAGTTGCCTTCGTCCTTCCCCTGACACTGCCCAGCCGAGGGAAGCGGGTCTCGTGGGCTGAACGGATGCGTGTGGACGTACCCCGCCACCACGCCCCCGTTCGCCGCGATCGTCTGCATCTCCGCCCCATCCAGCGTCGCCGTGCACGCGGCGGGGCTCAGGTTTGAGAGGTACGGCACCACCGACAGCGCTCCCGTAGATCCGTTCCGCACGATGTAGCCGCCCTGCTCCCGCCGCTCGTCCAGCGGCTCCAGCGGCTTGCTGTCGCGCCACAGGTCCTTCATCCCCTGCTGCACGGCAGGGTCCAGCAACAGCGAGTCCGTCACCGCACGGGGATCCGCCAGCAGGTTGCAGTCGCTGGGCACGACCGTCACGGAAAGCACCACGTCGTCGTAGTCCGAGTCCGCCATCCCGTCGTCCATGTGCACGCTGAAGCGTGGGAACTCTCCGGTCACGTAGGAGAGGCCCCTCCCACCCTCCACCAGGGGGAGCGTGAAGCGTAGTATGCCGATCCCGGTGCCCGTGTACGGCCCCAGCGTGACCGTCTGGCCCACGCCGTACGAGAGCAGATGACCGCGGCAGGTGCCGATCTCCGGGAAGAGCGCCTGCGTGAAAGCGCCGGTGACGGCCACCGACTCGCAGCGCCCCGAGCTCGCCGACGCGACGGTGACCACGACCACGGCCCCGTTCAGCACGGGCACCTCGCCCGTCGCCTCACCGTCGCGGAGCACGTGGACGGCGGGACGCGGCGGCATGCGGGCGGAGTCGGCAGCGGTGCGTGGGATCGCCGGGAGGTCCGCGTCCGCCGGTGAGCTGAGCGGTGTGCCTCCACGGCTATCGCAGGCGGAGACCAGGATCGCGACCAACAGAAAGGCGCGGGCGGAGCGGACGTGTCGGCTGGTCGGAAGTGGCACAGGCAGGCTCGCGAGAGGATGGACCGACAGGATGGAACGAGCGGAGTCAGTGTAGGACGAAGTGGACACGCTGTCAAGATCGACGCGAGACGAGCGAGTCGAGGCACGCGACGGCCCATCCAGGCCGGAGTCGAGACAGCGCAGGCGACCGGCCCTGGAGGGGGCCCGCCGCCCGCGGAACCTGCGGCGTGGAAGGTATGCGCCGAACGCGCCTACACCAGCCGGCGGGTGACGTAGCTCAGGTCGTCAACCCGGAAGATCAGCATC
>JASLAX010000134.1 GCA_030146875.1 Longimicrobiaceae bacterium | reverse complement strand
CTGGGCCGGAGCGGGTGCGCTCGACGGAGCGGCCGCGGTCGCCCGAGCGCTCCACCGGCGGCGGCGCGGCGCGGCCGCCGTACACGCCGCGTCCGCGGGTCTCGCCGTAGCGCGGCGCTTCCTTGTACCGGTGCTGCGGGGGGGCGGCGTAGCCCGAGTAGTAGCGGCGGCGGTCGCCGCGGTAGTGCCGCGTATCGTAGTAATAGGGCACGTCGCGCAGCAAGACGCGGACGCGGTCGCATGAGTCGTAGCTGGACGCGCGGCCGTAGTACCAGGCGCCGTAGCCGTCGTGGCAGGCGTAGCGCGGGTACGAGTAGCGGCTGCCGATGTGGTACGAGAAGTAGTCGGTGGTGGCCGACCCCTCGTCCCACCCCGGCGCCAGGGCACGGGCGATGCGCTCCATCCCGTAGAAGGGGTCGCCCCAGATCACCCGGTCGGCGTCCCAGCTCGACGCGCGGCGGAAGAAGCCGCGGAAGCCGCGCAGGTCCAGCGGCTCGTCCGACGCCACGGCCATCAGGTAGCCGATGCCCGGGCTGCCGCGGACCGACCAGTAGCGGCTCGACCCGGAGACGGGCACCGAGAGCAGGCGCCCGCCGCGCACGTAGCCGTCCTCGTACGCCGAGGACGGGAACAGGAACTCCACGTTCCCGTTGGTGTCCACGTGGACCACCGCCAGGAACGCGTCGCGCGAGGTGCGCACCAGGACGCGCGTCCGGTCGCCCGAGCGGAAGAGGTCCCGCTCGTCCTCGGTCCAGATGCGGACGCCCGGGCCCTGCTCCGACCACTGCTGGAGCTGCGGGACGACGGGGGCATGGGGCTCCGCCGCCAGGGCGGGTCCGGGAGCGCCCGCGGCGGCGAGGGCGGCGAGCGCGGCAAGGACGGTGTTGCGCATGGGAGTGTCTCCGGGTGGGTCGCGTGCTGACCCCGTTCGTGGCAAGCCCCGTTCCCCGCCCCGCCGGCGGCGCCGCTTCCAGCGGTCGCGCGGGATTCCGCCGCGGGGCGCCCCAGCGCCCGTTCGCACCCGTGTCCCCGCGCGGGGACGCGCCCGCTCCCCGCAGGGGACGGCGCGCCGGGGCCGCGCGACGTTGACGCCCGCCCGCGACGGGCGGTAGGTTAGGGCCCGCGGCCGCCTCCAGGGGCGCGGGCCGCCCCTCCGGACCGGACACCGCCGAGACGTGCCGCACCCGCTGCTGATCGATTCCTTCCAGACGATCCCCGCCTTCGCGGAGCTCGCCTCCTCGCTCCCGCGCGCGGGCGAGGCCGTCGCCGCGTCCGGGCTCGCCGGCTCCGCCCCCGTGGTCATGGTGGCGGCGCTCCACCGCGCCCGCCGCGAGCGCCTGTGGGTGCTCACCGCCGCCACCCCCGACGGGGCCGAGGAGGTGGCCTCCGACCTGGAGGCGCTCCTGGGCGAGGGGCCCGTGGTCCTCTACCCCCAGCGCGAGGCGCTCCCCTACGAGCAGGGCGAGCCCCACCTGGAGATCGGCGGCGCGCGGGTGGAGGCGCTGGAGGCCCTGCTCTCCGGCCGCGCGGCGCTGGTGGTCACCACCGCCCGGGCCATGCAGGAGCTCGTCCCCGCCGTGGCCGGGCTGGACGAGCTGCGGCTGGAGCTGCGCGCCGGCGAGACGGTGCGCATCCCCGAGCTGGCGGCGCGGCTGGAGGCGATGGGCTTCGAGCGCGCGGCCACGGTAGAGGAGGTGGGGCAGTTCGCCCTGCGCGGCGGGATCGTGGACGTCTTCGGGTTCGGGGCGCCGGAGCCGGCCCGGATCGAGTTCTTCGGCGACGAGGTGGAGTCGATCCGCTACTTCGACATCCTCTCGCAGCTCTCCGTCCGCTCCGTCGACCTCCTCCAGCTCCTCCCCGTCGACCTGGCCGCCGCCCCGCGGGTGAAGGCCGAGCTGGACCCCGAGGCCCCGCCCGACCCCGACGCCCCCCTCCGCTCGCTGCTCGAGTACCTGCCCCCCGACTCGGTCGTGGTGCACCTGGGCGGAACCGCCACGCGGGCGGAGATGGAGCGCACCTGGGCCGAGGTGCGGCGCCTGCACGACGCCGAGGTGCAGCGCGGCGGCCACCCCGAGGCCCCGGAGCGCCTCTTCCTCCCCGCGGCCGATGCGGCGGCGAAGCTCGGCCGCCTCCCCCAGCTCTACGTGGGCGAGACGGACGGCCCGGTGCGCTCCACGGTGCGCTTCCGCGTGCAGCCGCCCGAGGTGGTGGACCGCGACATGAACCGCCTGGGCGAGGTGCTGCGCGGCGGCGCCTCGCGGGGCGAGCGCACGCTGATCCTCTGCGACAACCAGGGGCAGCTCGAGCGCCTGCAGGAGCTGCTGGACGACCTGCGCGTCACCTCCACGGTCACGCTGGGCATCGGCTCCCTCTCCGGCGGCTTCGTGACGACCGACGCCGAGCCGGCGTTCCGCGTGCTCACCGACCACGAGATCTTCCGCCGCACCCGCCGCACCCGGCGCAAGCGGCGCTTCCGGGGCGGCGCGGCGCTCGAGAGCATCGCCGCGCTCAAGCCGGGGGACTACGTGGTCCACATGGACCACGGCGTGGGGCAGTTCCGCCGCATGGAGCGGGTGCGGCTGGGCGAGGTGGAGTTCGAGACGCTGGTGATCGAGTACGCCGGCGGCGAGCTGCTGCGCGTGCCCGTGCACCGCGTGGACCTGATCGAGCGCTGGGTCACCGACAGCGAGGACGCCGCGCCGCCCAAGGTCCACAAGATCGGCGGCAAGGACTGGTCGCGCGTCAAGCAGCGCACCCAGAAGGCCATCCAGGAGATGACGGCCGAGCTCCTGGAGCTCTACGCCGCCCGCGCCGCCGAGGAGGGCTTCTCGTTCTCGCCCGACACGCGCTGGCAGCGCGAGATGGAGTCGGCCTTCCTGTTCGAGGACACCCCCGACCAGCGGCAGGCCACCGAGGACGTGAAGCGCGACATGGAGTCGCCGCGCCCCATGGACCGCCTGATCTGCGGCGACGTGGGCTACGGCAAGACCGAGATCGCCATCCGCGCCGCCTTCAAGGCGGTGCAGGACGAGAAGCAGGTCGCCGTGCTGGTCCCCACCACCATCCTGGCCGAGCAGCACCTGCACACCTTCTCCGAGCGCCTGGCCGACTTCCCCGTGAAGATCGAGGCGCTCTCGCGCTTCCGGACCGCGAAGGAGCAGACCCTGGCGCTCAGCCGCGCGCACACGGGCGAGGTGGACATCGTCGTGGGGACGCACCGCCTGCTTTCGCCGGACGTCCACTTCAAGCGCCTGGGCCTGATCATCATCGACGAGGAGCAGCGCTTCGGGGTGAAGCACAAGGAGATGCTGAAGCAGCTCCGCAAGACGGTGGACGTGCTGACCCTCACGGCCACCCCCATCCCGCGCACCCTGCACTTCTCGCTGCTGGGCCTGCGCGACATGACGCTGATCCAGACGCCGCCGCGCGATCGGCAGCCCGTCATCACCCACGTGCTGCCCTGGGCCGACGCCATCATCGAGGACGCCGTGCGCCGCGAGCTGGACCGCGGGGGGCAGGTGTTCTTCGTCCACAACCGCGTGGAGACCATCGCCACCATCGCCAGGAAGGTGGGTGACCTGGTCCCCGACGCGCGGGTGGGGATCGCGCACGGCCAGATGCGCGAGAAGGAGCTGGAGGTGGTGATGAGCCGCTTCCTGGAGGGCGAGCTGGACATCCTGGTGGCCACCGCCATCATCGAGTCCGGGCTGGACGTGCCGCGCGCCAACACGCTGATCGTGAACCGCGCCGACCAGTTCGGCCTGGCGCAGCTCTACCAGATCCGCGGCCGCGTGGGGCGCTCGCACCACCGCGCCTACTGCTACCTGCTGGTGCCCGACGAGGTGAACGAGGACGCCGAGAAGCGCCTGCGCGTGCTGGAGCACTACACGGAGCTGGGCAGCGGCTACCGGATCGCGCTGAAGGACCTCGAGCTGCGGGGCGCGGGTAACATCCTGGGATCGGAGCAGTCGGGGTTCGTCCACGCCGTGGGGCTGGACACCTACCTGCGCCTGCTGGCCGACACCATCAAGCTGATGCGGGGCGACGGCAAGGAGGTCCCCCGCGGGACCGCCGACGTGTCGGTGGACGGCACCGCGCTGATCCCCGACCACTACGTTCCCGACGAGGCGCAGAAGCTCCACTTCTACCGCCGCCTGGCGCGGGTGGAGAAGCCGGAGGAGGTGGACGCAGTACGACGCGAGCTGCGCGACCGCTACGGCGCCGTGCCCGACGAGGTGGAGACGCTGCTGGCCACCGCCTCGCTGCGCCTGCTGGGGAGCGCGCTGCACATCGAGCGCATCCTGGTGCGCCCCTGGGACGTGCGCCTCAACTTCCGCCACGGCGTGGTGCCGCGCATGGCCACCCTGCAGAAGGCGCTCACCTCGCGGCAGCTCGAGGTGGACGTGAAGCGGCCCATGCCGCTTTCGCTCACGCTGACGCGCCAGGGGACCGCGCCCATCCTGCCCACCCTGGTGCAGGCGCTGGCGGACCTGGCGGCCGACCCCTCCTACCTGTCCTGACGGCCCTCCACGCCCTGGCCGGAGGCGGGGAAGGCGGGGCCGCGGCCCGCGCCTCTCTCTTTTTCGTTCGTTCGGTTGTAGCTTACAGGGTTCCCCTCCTCCGGGTGGAGGGGGATCCCGTGGGGCGGCGGCGCCGGTCGGACCGGCCGGCCCCTCGGCGCCCGCGGCGCCGGCCCACTTTCTCAACCCGTTGCTGGAGAGCGACATGAAGTTGTCCCGTTGGGCCCTGCTGGCCGTCGCCGCCCCCATGCTGGTCGCGGGCTGCGGCTCGTTCAGCAAGGCCATGAGCGCGCACACCAACGTGGTGGCCCGCGCCGCTGGCAAGGAGCTGCGGGTCGACGAGGCCGCGACCCTCCTGGCCGCCAACCCGCAGATCCCCGCCGATCCCCAGGTCGTGCGCCTGCTGGCCGAGATGTGGGTGGACTACACCCTGCTCGCCACCGCCGCGGCCGAGGACACCACGCTCGCGGTCATCGACCTGGACAAGCTGATCGAGCCGGAGCGAGAGCAGCGCGTGATCCAGCGCCTCCTCCAGCAGGCGATCCGCCCCGACACCACCTTCACCGACGCCGAGCTGGCCGCGGCGTGGTCGCGCGAGGGGCCGGGCTCCGAGGTGCGTGCCCGCCACATCCTGCTGCGCGTTCCCGCCGAGGCAACCCCGGCGCAGCGCGACAGCGTGAAGAAGCTCGCCGAGGCGCTGCGCGCCCGCGCGCAGGGCGGCGAGGACTTCGGCCGGCTGGCCACGCAGTACTCCGAGGACCCGGGCAGCAAGGCCAACGGGGGGGACCTGGGCTTCTTCGGCCGCGGCCGCATGGTCCCGGCGTTCGACGAGGCCGCCTTCGCGCTCGCCGCCGGGCAGCTCTCGCCGGTGGTGGAGACGCCCTTCGGCTACCACGTGATCCGCGTGGAGGAGCGGCGCGAGCAGGCGCTGGGCGCCAACCGCGAGCAGTTCCGCGGCTACATGGCGGGCAAGGCCATGCAGGACGCGCAGACCCGCTTCGTGGACTCGCTCAGCAACGCCGCCAAGGTGCGCGTGGAGCCGGGCGCGACCAAGGTCGCCAAGGAGCTGGCCCAGCAGTCCAACCTGTCGCTGCGCGGCCGCGCCGCCGAGCGCACCATCGTGGCCTACAACGGCGGCGAGGTCACCGCCGGCGAGCTGGCCAACGTGATCCGCACGGTGCCGGCGCAGAACCGCGGGGGCATCGCCGACGCGCCGGACGAGCAGATCGAGGCGACGCTCAAGCAGCTCGCCACCCGCGAGCTCCTGCTGGCCGAGGCCAAGCGCCGCAACCTGACGATGAGCCAGGCCTCCAGCGACTCGCTGCGCAGCCAGGCCCGCCAGGCGATCCGCGAGGTGGTGCGGCTCTCAGGCTTCGGCGGGCGCCGCATCCCCAAGGGAGCCGCCGGGAACGAGGCCATCCAGGCCGAGGTGCGCGCGCTGATCCAGGGCGTGATCACCGGGCAGCGGCAGGCGCCGCCGCTCGGCCCGCTGGGCATCGCCCTGCAGGACGCCTACGGGGCGGACGTGAACGACGGGGCCTTCACCAAGGTCATCGAGAAGATGAAGGCGATCCGGGCCACGCAGCCCGCCGCCACCCCGCCGGTGCCGGGCCCGGGCGTGCCGATGCCCGGCCAGGGCGTGCCCCAGGGCCAGCCGCAGCAGGCGCCCCCGGCGCCGACGGCTCCCAAGCAGTAGCCTCTCCGCGGGCGCGGCACGGAACCTCCGGCCGCGCTCCGGCATAGTAGCAGGGCAGACCGGACCGTCCGGGTCGGGAGGCGCGCCGCGCACCCGGCCCGGACGCGTTCCGGCGACCGAGCAACCGATCCCGCGGCCCCGTGCCGCCGCACCGTCCCGGCGGACCCTATGCGCAGCATCTCCTCCCGTATCCTCCTGGCCCTGGCGCTCGCCGCCCCGGCCGCGGCCCTGGCCCAGACGCCGCAGGCGCCCTCCGCGCAGCCCGGCGAGCAGCTCGTCGACCGCGTGGTGGCCACCGTGGGCGACACCGTGCTCCTCTACTCCGACGTGCAGGTGGACCTGGAGGCCATGCAGGCCCGCGGGCGCCCCCTGCCCACGGACCCGGAGGAGTTCGCCCGCCTGGTGCGCCAGCTTGTGGAGCAGCGCATCGACGACCTGGTGCTGATCCAGGCCGCCCGCGCCTCGGGCGTGATCGTGCTGGAGTCCGAGGTGCAGCCCGAGGTGGACAAGGCCGTGGCCGACGTGCGCCAGAACTTCCCCTCCGAAGAGGCGATGAACGAGGCGCTGGCGCGCTCCGGCCGCACCATGGCGCAGTACCGGCAGGCGCTGACCCAACAGTACATGGACCAGCGGCTGATCCAGCGCTTCGTGGGGCAGCGCCTCTCCAAGCTCCCCCGCCACGCGGTCACCGACCAGGAGGTGCGCGAGGCGTTCGAGCGGCAGCGCGAGCAGCTCCAGCCGCGCGCCGCCAGCGTATCGTTCCAGCAGGTGGTGGTCACGGCCGCGCCCACCGACTCGGCCAGGGCGGCCGCGCGCCGCCTGGCCGACGAGGTGCTGGCCAAGGCGCGCGCCGGCGAGGACTTCGAGGGGCTGGCCCGCCGCTACTCGCAGGACCAGGGCAGCAAGGAGCGCGGCGGCGACCTGGGCTGGTTCCGCCAGGGGACCATGGTGCGGCCGTTCGAGGACGCCGCCTACGCCATGCGCCCGGGCGAGATCTCGCCGGTGATCGAGTCCGAGTTCGGCTTCCACGTCATCAAGCTGGAGCGCATCCGCGGCGGCGAGCGCCAGGCGCGCCACGTGCTGATCAAGCCCGAGGTCACCGAGTCCGACGTGGCCCGCGCCCGCGCCCGCGCCGACTCGGTGGCGACCGCCGTCCGCGCCGGCGCCGACCTGGCCGCGCTCTCCGTGGCGTACGGCACCGACCCCGACGAGCGCATCGTGCGCCGGGCGCCCTCCGACCAGCTCCCCCCGGGCTACAGCATCGCCGTCACGGGCGTGGGCCCGGGGCAGGTCGCCGGACCCTTCCAGGTGGAGAACCCGCGCCGCGGCACCGAGTTCGTGGTGCTGCGCCTGACCGAGCGGCAGGAGGCCGGCCCTCCCGAGCTGGAGGACTGGCGCGAGCGCATCCGCAACTCGCTGCAGGAGCAGAAGCAGATCGGCGGCATGCTGGCCGAGCTGCGCCGCGACACCCACATCGCGGTGAACCTCTGAGCGACGAACCGCTCCGGGTCGACCTTCTCCTCCACCGGCTCTGCCTGACCAGGAGCCGCAGCGAGGCGAAGGCGGCGTGCGAGGCCGCGGCGGTGTGTGTGGACGGCCGGCCGGCGAAGCCCAGCGACGCGGTGCGCACCGGCCAGCGGGTGGAGGTGCGCTACCCCTCCCGCACGGTGGAGCTGGAGGTGCTGGAGCTGCCGGGGAAGGGCACGTCCAGGAAGGCCGCGCGCGAGATGTACCGCGTGCTCCGCGAGGAGCGCACCCCGCTGGAGGGATGACGGCTCCGGGAGGGCGCCGGGCGCGGCTGGCGGTGACGATGGGGGACCCGCGGGGCATCGGCCCCGAGGTGGTGGAGGCCGCGCTGCTCGACCCCGGGGTCGCCGGCGCGGCCGACTTCGTCCGGGTGGGTCCCGCCGCCCTCTGCCGGGCCCCTGACGACGTCGCCGTGGGCGCGTGGGCGGCGGCGGACGGCGCCGCCGGGGCGGGGAGGATCGCGGGGGAGGCCATCCGCCGCGCCGTGGCTATGGCGCTCGCCGGCCGGGTGGACGGGATCGTCACCGCGCCCATCGACAAGGCCGCCTTCCACGCGGGGGGCTGGCGCTTCCCCGGCCACACGGAGATGCTCCGCGACCTGGCCGGCGTCTCCCAGGTCGGGATGATGATGGCCGCGGAGCGCACGGCGCTCGGCGGCCCCCTGCGCGTGGTGCTGGCGACCACGCACCTGGCGCTGCGCGATGTGCCGGCGGCGCTCACGGCGGAGCTGCTCGTCGCGCAGGCGGAGCTGGCGTGGACGGCGCTCCGCCTGCGGTGGGGGATCGCGGAGCCGAGGCTGGCCCTCTGCGCCTTCAACCCGCACGCCGGGGACGGCGGGCTCTTCGGCGACGAGGAGGAGCGCGTGATGGCCCCCGCCCTGGCGGAGCTGGCGGCGCGCGGCGTCCACGCCTTCGGCCCGGTCCCGGCGGACACCGTCTTCGTCCGCGCGGTGCGGGGGGAGTTCGACGCGGTGGTCGCACCCTACCACGACGTGGGGATGGCGGCGTTCAAGACCGCGGCGTTCGGCGCGGGGGTCAACGTGACGCTGGGCCTTCCCTTCCCCCGCACCTCGCCGGACCACGGCACGGCGCTGGACATCGCCGGCCGCGGGATCGCGGACCCGTCCTCCACGCGCGAGGCCATGCTGCTGGCCGCGCGGCTCGCCGCATCCTTTTGACGGCCCCGGCGGCGCGGATTAGATTTCTCCGCGAAGCTCCGGCCCGACCCCTCTCCCCGCAGTTCCAGGCTTGATCCGACTCAACGGCGTCTACAAGGAGTACGCGCGCTCGGGGAGCGCCCTTCGCGACGTGTCCATGCACGTGCGCAAGAGCGAGTTCGTCTTCCTCACCGGCCACTCGGGCGCGGGGAAGTCGACCCTGCTGCGCCTGCTGCAGATGGCGGAGCTCCCCACGCAGGGGGAGGTGCGCATCTCCGGCTTCTCGTCGCAGACCATCCGCCGCCGCGAGATCCCGCAGCTCCGCCGCCGGCTGGGCATCGTCTTCCAGGACTTCCGCCTGCTGGCGGACCGCACGGCGGAGGAGAACGTGGCCTTCGCGCTGGAGGTGACCGGGGCGAAGCGCTCCACCATCAGCCAGAAGGTGAACCGCCTGCTGACGCAGGTGGGCCTCTCGCACAAGGCGAACTCGTACCCCGAGGAGCTCTCCGGCGGGGAGCGGCAGCGCGTGGCGGTGGCCCGCGCGCTCGCCAACGACCCCTTCGTCCTGCTGGCCGACGAGCCGACCGGGAACCTGGACGAGTGGGCCGCCCGCGGCGTGTTCGAGCTCTTCCGCGAGATCAACTCCCTGGGGATGACGGTGCTGATGGCCACCCACGACCTGGACCTGGTCCGCGCGCACCCCGAGTACCGGGTGGTGGAGATGGCGCAGGGCGCCATCGTCTACGACTCGGCCGCGTCCCTGGAAGAGCAGCGGAGCTAGACACCCATGCCCTATGCCCTGCGCGAGGCCCTGGCCGCCTTCCGGCGCTCGCCGCTGCTGACCTTCCTCTCGGTGGTGGCCATCGCCTTCTCGCTCTTCGTGGTGGGTCTCTTCGGCCTGACGGCGCACAACATCCGCCGCGCCATCGAGCGGGTGGAGGAGAAGGTGGAGGTGGTGGCGTACCTGGACGACGCCGCCTCGCCGGAGCAGGCGGCGCTGGTGCAGCGCGAGGTGCGCGCCCTCCCGGAGGTGAAGGAGCTTCGCTTCGTCACCAAGACCGAGGCCCTGGCCACGGCGATGCAGGAGATGGAGGAGTTCCGCGAGGTCTTCACCGACCTGGAGACGAACCCCCTCCCCGCGTCGCTTGAGGTGCGCCTGCACCCGGCCAGCCGCACCCCCGCGGCGGTGGCGAAGGTGGCGCGGCAGCTCGAGGCGTACACGTTCGTGGAGGACGTGCGCTACGGCCGCGACTGGCTGGACAAGATCTTCATGATCCGCCAGATCGCCGGCGGCGCCGCGATGGTCATCGGCGGCGCCTTCGCGCTGGTCGCCGCCATCGTGATCGCCACCGCCGTGCGCATCACCGTGTTCGCGCGGCGGGAGGAGATCTCCATCATGCGCCTGGTGGGCGCCACCGACGGCTTCGTGCAGAGCCCCTTCCTGCTGGAAGGCGTGGTGACCGGCTTCGTGGGCGGGCTGGCCGCGGCGGGGCTCACCTTCCTGGCCTACCGCATCCTGACGGCGACCATGTTCGCCATCGAGTGGATCCCCACCGAGTGGGTGGGCGCCGTGGTGCTGGTGGGCACGACGTTCGGGCTGCTCTCCAGCGCCGTCGCCGTGCGCCGCCACCTCGGCTCCGTCTGACCGTGCCGCGCCGCGCCGCGCGGGCGGGGCTCCTCCTCCTCGCCGTCCTCCTCCTCTGCCTCCCGGCCCAGGCGCAGCAGCCCGGCCGCGGCAACGCCACGCCCGAGATCACCGAGTCGCAGCGCCGCCTGCAGGAGATCCGCCAGGAGCGCGCGCAGCTCCGCAACGAGCTGCGGCGCATCCGCTCGCAGGTTCACGACGTCTCCGCCGAGCTGGCGGTGGTCCGCCGCCAGGCCACGGTCTCTGCGTCGCTGCTGCGCGAGCTGAACTTCCAGATGGCGCAGCGGCAGAAGGAGATCGACGACACGCAGCGCGAGCTGGCGGTGACGCAGGCGCGCCTGGGCGCGCGCCGGGCGCTCCTCGACCGCCGGCTGCGCGACATCTACAAGCGCGGCCCGCTGCAGACGGTGCAGGTGCTGCTGACGGCGGAGAGCTTCTCCGACCTGATCAACCGCTACAAGTACCTCTACCTGGTCGCCCTGCGCGACCGCGCCCTGGTGCAGGAGGTGGACGAGCTGCGCCGTCAGCTCGCCCTGCGCGAGCTGGACCTGCGCCGCGGCCTCTCCGACATGCAGTTCCTGCAGACGGAGCGCGCGCAGGAGCACGCGCAGCTCTCCGGGCTGGAGGGCGAGCAGCGCATGACGCTCTCGGGCCTGCGCGCGCACGAGGCCTCGGCGAACCAGCGCATCCAGGAGCTGGCGCGCGACGAGCGGCGCATGACGTCGCTGATCGCTACGCTGGAGACCCGCCGGCGCGAGGCGGAGCGCCGGGAGCGCGACCGCCGGGCAGCCGCCGAGCGCGCCCGTCCCGCGGGAACGCGCCCCTCCGCCCCCGCCCCCCCGCCCGCTTCCGCCAGCTCCACGCTGACGACCGCGGACCTGGGCGCGCTCGCCTGGCCCGTCTCCGGCCGCCTGCTCTACCGCTTCGGGCGGGCGCAGCAGCCCAACGGCACCACCATCCGCTGGAACGGCATCGGGATCGGCGCCGCCGCGGGCTCCCCCGTCCGCGCGGTGGAGTCGGGCACCGTCGTGCTGGCCGCCCCGTTCGAGGGGTACGGGCCGACGGTCGTGCTCTCCCACGGCGGGGGATACTACTCGCTCTACCTCTACCTCAAGGAGGTGGGGGTGCGGGAGGGCGCGCAGGTGGCGAAGGGCGCCGTCCTGGGCACGGTCGGGGGCGAGTCGACGCCGGAGGGGGCGCACCTGGAGTTCCAGATCCGCGCGCCGGGCGGCCAGGCGGTGGACCCGCTCGGCTGGCTGCGGCGCCAGGGGGGCTGATGGCCCTGCACCCCGTCCAGGGCCACGAGGACGTCCGGCGCGCGCTCGCCGCCGCCATGCGGGGCGAGACGCTGCCCCACTCGCTCCTCCTGCACGGGCCCGCCGGCGTGGGAAAGCAGCGCGTGGCGCTCTGGGTCGCGCAGCTCCTGCTCTGCGAGACCCCGGGGGACGAGGGGCCGTGCGGCGCCTGCAAGCCCTGCCGCATGGCGGTGGGGCTGCAGCACCCCGACCTGCACTGGTTCTTCCCTCTCCCGCGCCCCGACGCCTCGGCCGAGCGGCTGCGCGAGAAGCTGGAGGAGGCCCGCGGCGCGGAGCTGGTGGCGCGGCGGGAGAACCCCTTCCACCTGCCGCAGTGGGACCGCGCCCCGGCCTACTTCCTGGGCACCATCCAGAACCTGCAGCGCTTCGCCGGGGCGCGCCCGTCCATGGGGCGGCGCAAGGTCTTCGTCGTGGGCGACGCCGAGGCCATGGTCCCCCAGGAGTCCTCGCCCGAGGCGGCGAACGCGTTCCTGAAGCTGCTGGAGGAGCCGCCGGACGACACCACGCTGCTGCTGACCGCCACGACGCCGGGCGCGCTGCTGCCCACCATCCGCTCGCGGGTCCTTCCCGTCCGCCTCCTTCCGCTCCCCACGGACGACGTGGCCGCCTTCCTGGTCCGCCACCGCGGGCTGGGAGAGGCGGAGGCCGGCGAGCTGGCGACGGCGGCGCGGGGCTCGATCGGCCGGGCGCTGCGCCTGGCCCCGGCGGCGAAGGGCGCCGCGGGGCCGCTGCAGAGGCGGAGGGACGCCGCGAGGGCGCTGCTCTCCGCCGCGGTCGCCGACTCGCCCGCCGCCGCGATGCGGGCCGCGGGCGAGTCGG
>JASLAX010000117.1 GCA_030146875.1 Longimicrobiaceae bacterium | reverse complement strand
CAGCAGCTCCTCGGCCACGCCGTCGGGCAGCATGCGGATGGCGTCTGCCCCGCAGAACGGCGTGTGGTTGAAGTGGGCGGTGGCGAGGTCGGGCCGCTCGGCGGCCAGCCGGGCACCGACCAGCGACAGGTGGTAGTCGTGCACCAGCACCACCGCGCCCTCGGCCGCCTCGTCGATCACCGCATCGGCGAAGGCGTGGTTGACCCGGCGGTAGGCGTCCCACGCCGCCCGCCAGGGCCAGGGCGCCCGGCCGCTCTCGCTGCTGGTGGCGCTCCGCATCGCGGAGCGCGCCAGCGAGCAGGTGGAGATCGCCCGCGCCGGGATCACCCGCGCGCGGGGGCTGCAGTACCAGGCGCGCTCCGAGCTCTTCCCGCAGCTCTCCGGAAGCGCCGGCTACACCCGCGCGCTCGCCTCCGAGTTCCAGTCGGTGGGCGGCGGCGGCGCGGACACCACCATGACCGGGCCCACCACGGGCCCCTGCGGGCGCTTCGTCCCGCGGCCGGGGCTGCCGGCGGACCAGCGGCTGGACTCGCTGGAGCACGCGGTGGACTGCGCGGTCAACTCCAACCCCTTCGCGGCCTTCGGCGACCTGCCGTTCGGGCGCGAGAACACCTGGCGCCTGGGGCTGAACCTCTCCCAGACCGTCTTCTCGGGCGGGCGGGTCAGCGCGCAGGGACGCATCGCCCGCGTGGGGCGCGAGACGGCGGAGATCGGGCTGGCGACCACGAAGGCGCAGGTGCTCCTGGACGTGACGCAGGCGTACTACGACGCGGCGCTCAGCGACCGGCTGGTGCGCATCGCCGAGGCCACGCTGGAGCAGTCGGAGGGCACCCTGCGGCAGACGCGCCTGGCCCGCCAGGTGGGGAACCAGCCGGAGTTCGACCTGCTGCGGGCCCAGGTGGCGCGCGACAACCTGCGCCCGGTGCTCATCCAGCGCCGCGCCATGCGCGACCTGGCGTACCTGCGCCTCAAGCAGCTCCTGGACCTCCCCGCCGACGGGCCCGTCGCGCTGGTGACGCCCCTCGCCGAGGACGTGCCGGTGGGCGACGCGCGGCAGGCCACCATCCGCAGCGTGGCCCAGGGCGACAGCGTGGCGGCCCTGCGCGCGCCCGTCCGGCAGGCCGAGGCTGCGGTGCGGGTGCAGGAGCAGCAGCTCCGCATCGTCCGCTCGCAGCGGCTGCCCAGCGTGCGCCTCTCCTCCGACTACGGGCGGGTGGCGTACCCGGAGGGGATCGCGCCGGGGTGGAGCGACTTCCGCTCCAACTGGACGGTTGGGGCCGCCATGCAGGTGCCGCTGCTCACGGGCGGCCGCATCCGCGGCGAGGTGATGGTGGCGCAGGCCGCGCTGGCCGAGTCGCGGGCCCGCCTGCGGCAGACGCAGGAGCTCTCGGTGCTGGACACGCGCGACGCGCTGGAGCGCCTCCGGGCCGCCCAGGCGACGTGGGAGGCCAGCTCCGGCACGGTGGAGCAGGCGCAGCGCGCCCACCGCATCGCCGAGGTGCGCTACGCCGAGGGCATCTCCACTCAGCTCGAGCTGGCCGACGCGCGCCTGCTGCTGCAGCAGGCCGAGGCCAACCGCGCCCAGGCCGCCCGCGACCTGCAGGTGGCCCGCGCCCGCGTGGCGCTCCTCCCCGACCTTCCGCTCGGGTCCGGCGGCGGCTCGGCGGCGCAGCAGCAGGGCCAGGACACGTCCGGCCCGCAGCAGGACACGCAGCAGCAGGCGCCGCGCGGGGGCGCGGCCCAGACCTCCCAGTCGTCCTTCCCCGGGGCAGGTGAACGATGAGCAATAGATCGATGGTGCGGGTGGCGGCGGTGGTCGCGGCGGCGCTGGCCGCCGGGGCCTGCGGAAAGGAGCCCGACGCCGCCGCGGCGGCCGGGAAGGAGGCCGAGGCGGTCGTGGTGGGCCCCGAGAACGTGCACCTCGTGGCGGCGGAGGAGATCCGCACCGGCCCCGCGCTCTCCGGCACCCTGCGTGCCGAGCGCGAGGCGTCGGTCCGGGCCGAGGTGGGCGGCTCCGTGCTGGCCCTGAGCGCCGACAAGGGCCAGCGGGTGAGCCGCGGCGCCGCGCTGGCGCGCATCGAGGACCTGTCGCTGCGCGACGGGGTGCTCTCCGCCCAGTCGGCCGTGCGCGCCGCCACGCAGCAGCTCGACGTGGCCCGCCGCAACGCCGAGCGCTCGGCGCGGCTCGCGGCGGCCGGCGCCATCGCCGACCGCGACGTGGAGGCCACGCGGGTCGCCGTGGCCAACGCGCAGGGGCAGCTCGCCGACGCGCGGGCCCGCCTCTCCCAGGCGCGGCAGCAGCTCTCCAAGACGACGGTGCGCTCCCCCATCGCGGGGGTGGTGAGCGAGCGGCCGGTGAGCGCCGGCGACGTGGTGCAGCCGGGTGCCGCCCTGTTCACCATCGTGGACCCGCGCAGCATGCGGCTGGAGGCCAGCGTGCCCGCCCCGCAGCTCGGGCAGGTGCGCGTCGGCGCGCCCGTGCGCTTCACCGTGGCGGGCTACCCGGGGCGCGTCTTCACCGGCACGGTGCAGCGCATCAACCCCGCGGCCGACCCGGCCACGCGCCAGGTGCCGGTGGTGGTCTCCATCCCCAACGACGAGGGGGCGCTGGTCGCGGGCCTGTTCGCCGAGGGGCGGGTGGAGGCCGACGCGCGGCAGGGGATCTCGGTCCCCGCGTCCGCGGTGGACGAGCGGGGGGTGCAGCCCACCGTGCTGCGGCTTCGAGGCGGGGTGGCCGAGCGCGTGCCGGTGGGCCTGGGCGCGCACGACGCCGAGACGGACCGGGTGGAGATCGCCACGGGGCTGGCCCCGGGTGACACCGTCCTGATCGGCGCGGCCATCGGCACCACGCCCGGCACCAGCGTGCAGGTGAGGGCCGGCGGGGCCGCGCCCGCCACGAAGTCCTAGGAGCGCCGCCATGCTCATCTCCGATTTCGCCATCCGGAAGCCCGTCGTCACCGTGGTGACGATGCTGGCCCTGGTGGTGTTCGGCTTCTTCGCCCTGTTCTCGCTGGACACGGACGAGTTCCCCGAGGTGGAGGCGCCGTTCATCTTCGTCTCGGTGCCGTACCCCGGCGCCTCGCCCGACATCGTCGAGCGCGAGGTGGTGGAGCCCATCGAGGAGGCGGTGGCGGGGCTGAACGGGGTGGACCAGATCCAGAGCCAGGCGCTGGACGGCTTCGGCTCCATCCAGGTGATCTTCGTCTACGGGGTGGACCCGAAGCAGGCGTCGCAGGACATCCGCGACGCCATCTCCCAGATCCGCGGCGACCTGCCGCAGGAGATGGAGGAGCCGATCCTGGCCCGCTTCGACCCCAACGACCAGCCCATCGTCTCGCTGACCCTCTCCTCCGCCACGCTCACCCCGGCGGAGCTGACGCGCATCGCGGACCCCACGGTCACGCGGGAGCTGCGCTCCATCAACGGCGTGGCCGAGGTGACCGTCGTCGGCGGGGTGGAGCGGGAGCTGAGCGTGGAGGTGGACCCCTCGCGCCTGCAGTCCGCGGGCATCTCCATGCCGCAGGTGATCGCGGCGCTGCAGTCGCAGAACCTGGCGGTGCCGGTGGGCCGGCTGAACCAGGCGCTGGAGGAGCGCACCATCCGCCTGCGGGGGCGCCTGCAGTCCCCCGCGGAGTTCGCGGCCCTGGTGGTGGCGACGCGGAACGGCGTGCCCGTGCGCCTGGGCGACGTGGCCACGGTGCGCGACGGGACCGAGGAGGCGCGCTCGCGCGCGCTCTTCGACGGCAAGCCGGCGGTAGGCATCGACCTGGTGAAGTCGCAGGGCGCCAGCACCACGTCGGTGGCCGAGGCGGTGCTGGGCCGGCTGGAGGCCATCCGCAAGCGGCTCCCGCCCGGCGTGGAGCTGAGCGTGGTGCGCAACTCCGGCGAGCGGGTGGAGAACTCGGTCGCCAACGTGCGCGAGGCGCTCTTCGAGGGTGCCATCCTGACGGTGCTGGTGGTCTTCCTGTTCCTGAACTCGTGGCGCTCCACGGTCATCACCGGCCTGGCGCTGCCGGTGTCGGTGCTGGCGAGCTTCGTGGCGGTGCTGGCGTTCGGCTTCACGCTCAACACCATGTCGCTGCTGGGCCTGTCGCTGGCCATCGGCATCCTGATCGACGACGCGATCGTCGTTCGAGAAAACATCGTGCGGCACGTGGAGATGGGGAAGGACCACTACACGGCGGCGCGGGAGGGGACCGACGAGATCGGGATGGCGGTGGCGGCCACCACCTTCTCCATCGTCTGCGTGTTCGTTCCCATCGCCTTCATGGGCGGGCTGGCGGAGCAGTGGTTCGCCCCGTTTGCGCTGACCATCGCGTGCTCGGTGCTGGTGTCGCTCTTCGTGTCGTTCTCGCTCGACCCCATGCTCTCGGCCTACTGGCCGGACCCGCACCGGGAGGAGCACGAGAAGAGCTGGATCACGAAGAAGCTGGACACCTTCAACCGCTGGTTCGACCGGCAGGCCAACAACTACCGCAAGGTGGTTGCGCTGGCCTTGGACCACCAGGCAGAGATGATCATCCTGGCGCTGGGTGCCTTTCTGGGCGCACTCGCAATGCCTGCGAGCGGCATCACCGGTTTCGCTGCGGTCGTGGCAGTCGTCGTCGTGACTATCGCGCTGATCAAGTTCCTTTCCCGGCGGGCGCTGATCGGCTTGGCGGTGGTGCTGGTGGCGCTGGTGGCGCTTGGTACTCTGCTCGGGGTAGGGAAGGCAATCGCCGCCGAAGGGCTGGCCGGTATCGGCGGAACCATCCCGATGCTGCTGGTGGCGGTGCTCTACGGCTGGGTCGGCCTCCAGGCGTGGCGCCGGCGCTCGCCAGGCTTCGCACGGACGGGGATGGTCCTGGTGTCCATCCCTCTGATGGTGATGGCCAGCAACGCCATCCCTGACGGGATGCGCTACAAGAAGCTGGGCTTCGAGTTCTTCCCCAAGGACGACCAGTCCGAGTTCGAGGTGGAGATCGACACCCCGCCGGGGTCGTCGCTGGAGTACACGCAGCTCAAGTCCGAGGAGGTCGCGGCGATGGCGCGGCGCATCCCCGAGGTGCGGTACACCTACACCACCGTGGGCGGCCGCGGCGGGTCCGTGGACGAGGGGCGCGTGTTCGTGCGGCTGACGCCCAAGTCCGAGCGGGACCGCGGGCAGGACGTGGTCGCCAACGACCTTCGCGAGCAGGCCAAGCGCGTGGGCGGTGCCACGGCGGCGCTGGGCACGGGCAACTTCGGCGGCACCAAGCAGATCATGATCCAGCTCCAGGGGCCGGACATCACCGTGCTGAACCGGCTGGCGGAGCGGATCGAGGGCGAGGTGCGGAAGGTGCCCGGGGCCGTGGACGTGGGGCTCAGCACCAAGGGGCAGAAGCCCGAGCTGTCGGTGGAGCTGAACCGCGGGCTCGCGGGGAGCCTGGGGCTGACGGCGGGGCAGGTGGCGCAGGCGCTGCGGCCGGCCTTCGCCGGGGTGGACGCCGGCGACTGGGTGGATCCGTCGGGCGAGACGCGCGACGTGTACGTGCGCTTCGCCCCGGAGGCGCGCGAGCGCACCGGGAGCCTGGAGCGGGTGCCGCTGGTGGTCACCGGGCCGGACGGGCAGGCGGTGACGGTGCCGCTGGGGCAGGTGGCCACCATCCGCCGCGAGCTGGGCCCGGCCCAGATCAACCACCTGGACCGCGAGCGCGTGATCAACGTGGAGGCGAACACGCAGGGCAGGCCGCTCTCCGAGGTGGTGGCCGACATCCAGACGCGGATCCAGACGGTGAGCATGCCCGACGGGTACCAGCTCTCGTTCGGCGGCGACACCGAGGACCAGAACGAGGTGTTCGGGCGCATCCTGTTCGCGCTGGGCGTGGCGGTGATGCTGATGTACCTGATCCTGGTGGTGCAGTTCGGCTCGTTCCTGGACCCGCTGGCGATCCTGCTCTCGCTCCCGCTCTCGCTGGTGGGGGTGGTGCTGGCGCTCTGGCTGGCGGGGAGCACGCTGAACCTGATGAGCATGATCGGCATCATCATGCTGATGGGGATCGTGGCCAAGAACGCCATCCTGCTCATCGACTTCGCCAAGTGGGCCAAGGACGGGGGGCTGAGCACCCGCGACGCGCTGATCGAGGCGGGCGCCATCCGCCTGCGGCCCATCCTGATGACGACCTTCGCGCTGATCGCGGGCATGCTCCCGGTGGCGCTGGGCCGCGGCGAGGGGGCGCAGTTCCGGGCCCCCATGGGCATCGCCATCATCGGGGGGGTGCTGACCAGCACGCTCCTCACCCTGCTGGTGATTCCCACCGTGTGGGAGCTGCTGGACGACCTGCGCGGGTGGACGTTCGGGCTGTTCGGGCGCAAGCCGGCGCCCTCGCACGCGGGCGGAAACGGCGGCGGGCACGGGGCGACGCCGCCGCGGCCGGTGATGCAGCCGGAGCGCGAGCCGGCGTTCGAGCCGGGGGACTGAGGCGCCGCGCCCACCCCCGCGCGGCCTTGCGCGCGGGGGTGGACCCGGCGTACCTGATGGGGGTATTCACGCCAGCCGCCCTGCGGGCGGCGAAGCCGGACCCGGAAGCCACCGGGTCCGGACCTACTTTCCGGGAGTGTGTGACGGGATGCCAGGAACGGAAGCGGCGCGCGCGGGCAGGGGGCCGGGGGAGTGGCTGCTGGGGCTGGTCTCCGGCGCCGGCCGCGGCGGCGCGGGCATCGCGACGCACGCCTTCGGGATGTGGTCGCTCCTGGCGCGCTCGACCATGTACATCTTCACCGGGCGCGTGTCGGTGCGCGCGGTGCTGGACCAGATGTACTGGATGGGCGTGCAGAGCGTGCCCATCGTGATGGTCACCTCCACCCTGTCGGGCGTCGTGACGTCGCAGCAGGGCGGCTACCAGTTCACCGGCTCGGTGCCGCTGTACGTGCTGGGGAGCGTGGTGGCCTCGTCCGTCATCCTGGAGCTGGGCCCGGTGCTCACCGCCGTGGTGCTGATCGGGCGCGTGGGCGCGCGCATCACCGCCGAGCTGGGGACCATGCAGGTGTCGGAGCAGATCGACGCGCTCTACTCCCTGGGCCGCGACCCGGTGCGGCAGCTCGTGGCGCCGCGGCTCCTGGCGGGGATCATCGTGGTGCCGGTGCTGGTGGGCATCGCCAACTGCATCGGCCTGCTCGCCGGGATGTTCGCGGCCGAGATCACGGTGGGGCTGGGGCGCGAGGCGTTCCTGTACGGCGCCGGCCTCTTCTGGCACAACTGGGACATGCTGTACTCCCTGTCCAAGGGCGCCGCCTTCGGCTTCGTGATCCCGCTGGTGGCCTCGTACATGGGCCTGGCGACCCGCGGCGGCGCGGAGGGCGTGGGCCGCTCCACCACGTCGGCGGTGGTGTTCATGACGCTCGCGGTCCTGTTCCTGGACGCGATGTTCCCGCCCCTCCTGCTGCAGTAGCATGGCCGGAGACAAGCTCGGGACGCTCGAGTACGCCGACGTCCACAAGACCTTCGACCACCCCGTGCTGGCGGGGGTCACCCTCTCCGTGGGCCGGGGCGAGACGCTCTCGGTGGTGGGCCACTCCGGCACCGGCAAGAGCGTGCTGCTCAAGACCACCATCGGGCTGATCCGCCCCGACCGCGGCGACGTGCGGGTGGACGGCGACTCGGTCTTCGGCTCGTCGGCCGCCACGCTGGCCGAGATCCGCCGGAAGGTGGGCTACGTGTTCCAGAACGCCGCCCTGTTCGACTCCATGAACGTGGGCGAGAACGTGGGGCAGGGGCTCTCCGATCGGGAGCTGCGCGAGCTGGGCGCGAAGGAGGTGGCGCGCCGCGTGGCCGAGGCGCTGGAGATGGTGAACCTGGACCCGCCGGTGGTGCTGGGAAAGCTCCCCTCCGAGCTCTCCGGCGGAATGCGGAAGCGCGTGGGGATCGCGCGCGCCATCGTGGGGAAGCCCGAGATCCTGCTGTACGACGAGCCGGTGACGGGGCTGGACCCGGTGAACGCCACCGTGGTGCACCGCCTGATCGCCAAGCTGGCCCGCGACCTGGGCGTGACGTCGCTGATCGTCACGCACGACATCGAGGGCACGCTCCCCATCTCGGACCGGGTGGCCATGCTGGACAAGGGCCGCATCCGCTTCGTGGGGACGGCCGACGAGTTCCGCCACAGCGGCGACCCGCTGGTGCGCGCGTTCCTGGAGCGCGACGTTCCCGGCGAGATGGCGGAGACGGCCTGACGGCCGCACCATCGCCGCAGACGGGCGCGCGGGAGGGTCCCGCGCGCCACCCACCGAGACAAGCACGAGCAACGCCGTGGCCATCCGTTCCGCCCGCAACGAGGTGATATCGGGCCTCTTCGTCATCGCCGGCGTGATCGCGGTGACGGTCGCCCTGTTCCTGCTCACCGACCCCGGCACCCTGCGGGGGCGCTACCACGTCAACACGCAGGTGCGCGACGCGGGCGGCATCCGG
Organism: Longimicrobiaceae bacterium; assembly: GCA_030146875.1. Lineage (GTDB taxonomy): Bacteria > Gemmatimonadota > Gemmatimonadetes > Longimicrobiales > Longimicrobiaceae > JASLAX01. The sequence continues at coordinate 54,136 of JASLAX010000117.1, read as the reverse complement.
AAGGGCGACCCCGTGCAGATGCGCGGGGTGAACGTGGGCCGCATCCGCGGCTTCCGCATGCAGGAGGACGGGGTGCAGGTGTCGCTGGAGCTGGAGAACGAGTACCCGGTCCCGCGCGACTCGCGCGTGGAGCTGCGCTCGCTGGGACTGCTGGGCGGCATGGTGGCCGACATCAAGCCCGGCGGCTCGACCGAGCGGCTCAAGGAGGGCGACGTCCTTCCGGCCACCACGGGCGGCGGCGGCGGGGGGCTGGACCTGGCCGCCCTGGGCGGGCGGGCCGACACGATCATGGCCCGGGCGGAGATGCTCCTCTCGCGGCAGACGATCGGCCACGTGGGGGCGAGCGCCGCCGAGCTGCAGGAGACGATGACGCAGCTCGCCGGGCTGGCCACGGAGCAGCGCCGCCAGATCGCCGCGCTCACGGCCTCGCTCAACAGCACCGCCGCGTCGGCCAACCGGTCCGCGCGCGGGGTGGAGGCCGCCGCCACGCGGCCGGAGCTGGTGCGCGCCGTGGCCCGCACCGACTCCATCACGCGCAAGCTGGACGAGGCCACCGCTGCCCTGCGCACCGCCAGCGCCTCCGTCGCCGCCCTCACCGGCCGCATGGACCGGGGCGAGGGCACCATCGGCAAGCTCTCGCGCGACGACTCGCTGTACGTGAACCTGAACCGCGCCGTCACCAACCTGAGCACGCTCAGCGAGGAGATCCGCCGCGATCCCAAGAAGTTCCTGAACGTCAGCGTCTTCTAGCCGGCGCTCCGTCCGACGCGAAGGCGGCCGTCCTCCACGCGCGAGGGCGGCCGCTTCTCGTTTCCGCCCCGGACTTCTCGCGCGGCGAGCGACGAAAGCCTCACGCGGAGACGCGGAGGACGCGGAGACGCGGAGGGTTCCGTCGCCTCGCGCCTTTCGTCTCGAGCCCAGGCGACACGGAAGAGAGGGTGTTTCGGAAGTTCGGGGGTCGTGCGACGACGACGGGGCCGCGCGAGATGCAACCCAAAACTCCCTGAACGCTTTTCAACTCCGCTTGCTTCCGTCTTCCCCCGCACGAGAAGTCCCTCGCGGCAATCCACCTCCGCGCCTCCGCGTGAGACTCCGCCGTTGCCTTTGCTGTTTCCGCGTCTCCGCGTTCTCCGCGTCTCCGCGTGGAACACGTGGTTGCGGCACGAGACGGGAAGATGCGGAAACGAAGAAGGGGCGGGACCCGCGCGGGTCCCGCCCCCTTTCGCTACGACGATCGCCCGTGGATCAGAAGGCGACGTAGACCGGCGCCTGGGTCTGCGCGGACTGCTCGGCGGCCTTCCCGATCGCTGCGGCCAGGTCGGCCTGCGTGGCGCCCTCGGGCACCGTGATCGACGCGGCGCCGCCGGGGCCGGCGCACTGCACCGTGATGTCCATCGGCGTGTAGATCCCGAAGGTCAGGGCCCCGACCAGCATGTTCAGGAACGACATCTGGGTCTCCACCTTCGCCACGCCGTTCGGGCACTGCGAGGCGGTCTCCACCGTGGCCGGCGGAACGAGGCCGTTGATGAACGAGTGCGCCCAGGCCTTGTGGATGACGGTGCCGTTCGGCGCGCGGCCGGTGTCGACCGTGGTGTGATAGCAGGCGGTGGTGCCGAACCCGATCAGGGCCAGGGCGGCGAGGGAACTACGCAGGGACTTGCGCATCTGAGGGGACTCCAGGGGTGAGGAGGTGGGGTCTTTCTCGCGGCCGCGCCGTGCCGGGCGGGGGAGAAGGCGGCGCGCTCGCGCGTCGCGGGCGCACCGTGCTGCGTCTTCGGGGAGCCCGGCGCGGGGGAGCGCCAGGCGTTTGTCGATGAGCGGCGCGGAATCTAGAAGGAGCCCCGCACGCGCGCAAGCGGACGCGCAAGGCCCTCACACCCAGCGCAGCGCGGGCGCGGCGTGGAGCTCGCCCGTCTCGGCGGCCAGGCGGTAGAAGGCCTGGAGCCCCTCCACCATGGGCCCGTCCAGCTCGTACGACAGGTCGGCCCAGTAGCGCTCCAGGTACTCCGGCGCGAAGCCGAAGCGCTCCGCGTGTCGCGCCGCCAGCTCGGCGCGGCGGGCGTCGCCGTACGCCCGCGACTCCAGCAGCGCCGCGTGCAGCCTCGACAGGGCGGCCTCGGAGCCGCCCGCGGCCTGCCACACCGCGAAGGCGAAGGGAAGGCCGGTGTGGTCCCACCACTCCGCGCCCAGGTCGGTGCGGACGCGCCGCTCGGGGTACAGGCCGGGCCGCAGCGCCACGTCGCCGATGAACAGGGCGGCGTGGGCCCCGGCGGCGAACGGGTCCTCGGCGGCCTGGTCGAACCAGCGGAAGCGCGCCTCCACCCCCCACCGGGCGCGGAGCAGCACCTTGAGCAGCACGACGGAGGTCGCCGAGGCGGTGGGGAGCGCGACCAGGCCGCCCCCCAGCTCGCGCGGGTCGCGGTCGGAGAGGAGCAGGATGCTGCGCACGGCGCCGCGCGACCCGATCACCAGGTCGGGAAGGATGCGGTAGCGCTCCGCGTGCCGCGCGTACTCGATGCTGGAGGACGGGGCGGCATGGATCCCGCCCCGCTCCAGCAGCCCGTTGAGGTACGAGGGGACGCCCTCCACCAGGACGATCCCCTCGGGCGGCCCCCGGTCCACCAGCCCCGCGTGGACCGGAAAGCAGTTGCTGTACGTGATGTGCCCCAGCCGCAGCGTCTCCCCGCCTTCCGACATCTCCCCGCCCGTGCCTCGGTTCCCGTGCCGCCTCCCCCGCGGACGCCCCGGCCCGCGGAAGGCGACAAGCTAGCCGGCGGACGGGTGCGACGCGAGGCGGGTACCGCGGCAGCCGGCGGGAGAGCGCTCGCCCGCCGGCTCTCCTGGGCGGGGCGTGCCTTCTAGCCTCGCGCCTTGCACAGCTGGTCGAGGATCGCCATCAGCTTCTCGATCGCCTTGCCCGCGGTCGGCGCGAGCGCCTTGATGATGGGCAGCGCGGCCGCCAGGACGGGCCGGATCCTGCGGTACGCCTCGCACGGGTCGACGGCGTCGGCGGCGCCGACGTCCTGCAGCTCCGCGTCCAGCCGCTGCAGGGCGTCCAGGGCCTGCGAGCTGCCGCCGGGATGGGTGCTCTCGGACATGATCGTGCTCCGTGGGTTGGTGTCCCTTCGGCGAAGGAGCTCGTCTCCTCCGTCCGTGCACGAGATTGGACGGACGCGTAAGCCCACTTTCCCACACCGCGACGACCGCGTGCCCCTTGTCGCCCGGGGGGCGGGTCCGTACCCTACGTGCGTTCCCCCCGCGCGCCGCGCCGCCCCCGACGGAGGATCCGGATGCCCGATCGCCCCCCCGAGACGCAGACCGCCGCCTCCGTGGATTGGGCCGCCGTGGAGGCGGACCCGGAGTTCCGGGCGCTGGTGGCCGCCAAGCGCCGCTTCATCCTTCCCGCCACGGCGTTCTTCATCGTCTACTACTTCGCCCTCCCCATCCTGGTGGGCTACTTCCCCGACGCGATGGACGGCGACGTGTTCGGGAACGTGAACGTGGCCTACCTGTTCGCGCTCTCGCAGTTCGTCATGGCGTGGCTGCTCATGTGGGCGTACGTGCGGCGGGCGCGGCGCTTCGACGCCATGGCCGAGACGGTGCTGGAGCGGATCCGCGGAGGCCGCGCATGAGCATCTCGCTGCTGATGTTCCTGGTGTTCATCGTCCTGACGCTGGGGATCACGTACTGGGCGTCCAAGCGGACGGGGACGGCCGCCGAGTTCTACAGCGCGGGCCGCTCCATCACCGGCTTCCAGAACGGGTGGGCCGTGGCGGGCGACTACATGTCCGCCGCGTCGTTCCTGGGGATCGCGGGGCTGATCGCCTTCTACGGCTACGACGGGTTCATGTACTCCGTGGGCTGGCTGGTGGCGTACCTCACCGTGCTGCTGCTGGTGGCGGAGCCGCTGCGGAACACCGGCAAGTTCACCATGGCCGACGTGCTGGCCTTCCGGCTGCGCTCGCGCTCGGTGCGCACGGTGGCGGCGCTCTCCACGCTCACCGTCTCGCTCTTCTACATGATCGCGCAGATGGTGGGGGCCGGGTCGCTGGTCTCGCTCCTGATCCCGCAGATCAGCTTCAACGTGGCCATCGTGATGGTGGGCGTGCTGATGCTGGTGTACGTGATCTTCGGGGGGATGCTGGCGACGACCTGGGTGCAGATCGTGAAGGCCGTGCTGCTGATGGCCGGCACCATCCTGCTCTCGCTCCTGGTGCTGGCGCGCTTCGACTTCTCGTTCGGGGCGTTCTTCGACGCGGTGGCGGGGGTCACGGGGTCGTTCTGCGACACGGGCACGCCCAGGGACGGCGTCTGCCCCAGCGGCGCCGCGGCCACCGTGCGCGACTACACGCAGCCGGGGCTGTACTACCACGGCAAGTGGGGCCCGCTCTCGCTGGTCTCGCTGGGCGTCGCGCTCATCTTCGGCACGGCGGGGCTGCCGCACATCCTGGTGCGCTTCTACACGGTCCCCTCGGCCCGCGCGGCGCGCACCTCGGTGGTGTGGGCGATGATCCTGATCGGCTCCTTCTACGTGATGACGACGTTCCTGGGCTTCGGCGCGGCCACGCTGGTGGGGAAGGCGAACATCGGGGTGATGAAGGACGGCGTGCTGTCCCCCAACCAGAACCTGGCGGCGCCGCTGCTGGCGCAGGAGCTGGGGGGCGAGATCTTCCTGTCCTTCGTGGCGGCCATCGCGTTCGCGACCATCCTGGCCGTGGTGGCGGGGCTCACCATCGCCTCCTCCTCCGCCTTCGCCCACGACGTGTGGTTCAGCGTGGTGAAGCGCGGGAAGGGGCACGACGAGAAGGAGCAGGTGCGGGTGGCGCGGATGGCGGCGGCGGCGATCGGACTGATCTCCATCGGCCTGGCGATCGCGCTGCGCTCGCTGAACGTGGCGTTCCTGGTGGGGCTGGCCTTCGCGGTGGCGGCGAGCGCGAACGTGCCCGCCATCCTCCTCACGCTCTACTGGCGGCGCTTCAGCACGGCGGGGATGGTGACGGGGATGCTGGTGGGGCTGGTGTCGTCGCTGGTGCTGATCGTGATGAGCCCCGCGGTGATGGGGATCGACGCCCCCACCGCGGCGACGCGCCACCTGATCCAGGCGGCCCCGCTCTTCCCCCTGGACAACCCGGCCATCGTCTCGGTGCCGCTGGGCTTCCTGGCCGCGATCGTGGCGTCGCTCCTGCGGCCCGACCCGGAGGCGCAGGCGGCGTACTCCGAGCTCTCCGTGCGCGCCAACACGGGGTGGGGCGCGGCCTGACGGAACGTCGTCCCCACCGAAGACGAAGAGGGGCCCCGGCCGCCGCGGCCGGGACCCCTCTGCACTTCGCCCACGCCGCGTTCCTCAGGCGGGCGGGCCGTAGAGCTGGCGGGCGCCGGCCCGGTCCAGGTCGGAGAGCTGCATCTGCTTCTGCTCGTCGGAGAACGGCAGGTTCTTGCAGTAGAAGTGCATCACCGACTGCGGATCGTACTCGGTGATGTCGAACGCCTCGCCGGCGGCGTCGTCCTCCTTCACCTGGCGCTCGTCCGGGCAGGTGGGGCGGGCGCCGCTGCGCACGGGCTCGTGCTTGAAGCCCAGCACGTGCCCCAGCTCGTGGCGCACCACGCCGGCAGGGTCGAAGCCCCACGCCCCCTCGAAGAGCCCCTTGTCCACCAGCATCCGCCGGTTGTCCTGCCGGGTGTTGGGGTAGAACGAGGAGGCCAGGATCGCGCCCTCGGTGTCCACCATCCTGACCGCGAACACCACCTCGGGCACCTTCGTCGTCGGCCGCGAGTCGAACTGGGGCTTGTAGACGAACTTCACGCCGCAGGCCTTCTCCCACGCCCCCGCGGCCTCGGCCAGGAGCTGCTTCGCCTTCGCGTAGCGCGCCTCGGCGTCGGCATCCATCACCGACTCGGTCACGTCGCCGTTGGCGTCCAGCTTCTCCGTCTCGAACGACTTCTTCAGGATGCAGTAGGTGAGGGCCGTCTTCTGCGCGTCGGGCCACTTCACCGTCTGCCCGCCCTGCTTGATCCCCACGAGCTGCGACGTGCCGCTCCCGCCCGCGGCCGCGGCGCGGCCGTCGTCCTCGTTCTTCCGCTCCTGGGCGTACTCGCGCAGGCCGTCCTCGTCGAGCAGGTGGTCGGACTCGGCGACCCAGTACTCCCCCTCGTCCTTCACGCGCACGCGCTTCAGCGTACGCTTCAGCTCCTCCACGTACTGATCGATCGTCTTCGGCATGGTGGTGCTCCGTGGGTGGGATCGGACCCCGGACGGCAGGGCGGCGCGCGCGGGGGTGCGCCCCTCAGAAGCCTGCCGGGGCGGCGGAACGTCCACCAGAAGAACTCACGGGCGGCACCCGGCCGGATCCCTCATTCCTTCGCCTTCCGCAGCGCAAGCAGGTGCCCGCCGACCGCCCCCTGCACCAGCAGGTCCCCCTCCAGCCGCGTCGCCCGGTACGCCGCCGCGCCGCCGTCCGGAGCCAGCCGCAGCGCCCCGTCGCCCTCCACGCTCCACGTCCCCGCTTCCACCCGCCGGGCCGGGGCGGGGACGGACACCGTCTTCCCCGCCGCGTCCATCCCCGTCGTGCGGACGAGCAGGTCCAGGCGGTAGCGGCCCGGGACGCCCTCCTCCAGCGCCAGGGTGCCGGCGAGAAGCTCCTCCTTCGCGCTCCCGCCCGCGGCGAGGGGCTCCTGCATGAGCAACGCGGGAAGCGCCTGCCCGTCGAGACGCGCCAGCACCCAGGTTCCCGTCACCGCCGGCGGGCCCGCGGCGTGGTCGTGCCCGTCGCCCTGCACGTCGAACTGCCACCCCAGCGACACGGACCATCCGCTCGCGTCCAGCGTGCGCGGCCACCCCTCCGGCAGCCGGGTGGTGCCGGCGGGGAGCGTCCACTCCACGCTCCCGAAGCGGCGCACGCGGTACGCGACCTCGGCGAAGAGGCCCTTCACCCGGCGGCTCTCCACGAACACGCCGGCGGTGGCGCCGTAGTCGAACGTCTGCCCCTTCACCCCGAACTTCAGCCCGGTGGGGTCGTACGCCTGCGCGTTCCACAGCTCCGAGATGCCGAAGCTCAGCCCCACGTACGGCTGCAGCGCCGGCGTGGGCAGCACGTCGATGCCGGTGAGGTACGCGGAGACGGTGGGAAAGGAGCGCAGCGAGCCGCGCAGGTCCAGCGAGGGCTCGCGCGCGCCCAGCCCCGCCAGGTATCCCGCGGCCAGCCCCAGCTCCAGGTGCGCGCCCTCCCCCTCGGTCAGGTCGATCAGCACCTCGCTCCCCGCGCCGCACAGCGACAGCGGGCCGCAGCCGTTGCGCCGGTCCGACACCTCGGACGACTCGCGCAGGGCGGCGGCGTGGTAGTAGACGGTGATGGAGTGGACGTTCTTGAAGAGCCCGGCGAGCATGTTGAGCTCCTGGGCCCCTCCGTGCGTGGCGGTGAGGAGGGAGAGGAACAGCAGGATGGGCAGGAGGACGGCGGACCTGGACATCGGGCGCTCCGCGGCGGGGGTGGCGGGGCCCCGCCGGGCGGAAGGGCCTCTCGCCAGGGGAACGCGTCCCCGCCACCGCCTGGGAGTTACTCCTCAGTCCCGCCGTGCGGCTCACCTCGCGGCGGCTACGCAGCCGCGCTAAGTCCGTTCAAGCCGGCAACGACGAATCAACTCGCGCTCCGTCCAGATCGATCAGTACCCAGTCGTTCTCGGGAATGGGATCGCGCCGCGCTCCTAGGTCCAGCCGCATCATGGCGGTGAGGTCCGTAACGTCACCTGCCTTCGTCTGATATGAGACGGGATCGCCCGCCTCGCTTCCCTCCCAACCCATGCAGCGAACGAACTGTCCGGGAATCGCTGGGTGATCGGCGAGGAGCCAGAGTTTCACCAACAGTGCGTTGTACTCGTCGGTCGTCGGGCGATTCGTGCGTGCGCTGAACGAAGCTCCGCTCGAATTTGCTAACCCGCGGAAAGCCATCCAGCGTAGTGCGAATTGCGCGACCGACACATACGTTTCGAACCTCGCCTTCCATAGTTCCTGTCGGACTTGGTTGCGGCGTTGTAGCCGTTGAGTGAGCAGGATACCACCGCCAGAGACTACCCCGCTAATCAAACCCGCGACAACGAGAGCAAGGAAGGACACGTGGTCTCCTGATTGCAATTTGATGGATCGCCGTAAGTGAGACTGCTGACACCCCCTCGCCCCCTTTTCGCGGTTCGCAGGCGGGGTCCGCCAAGCGGGTAGACCTCCGCCGCATCGCTCGCTCCACGCTTGGCGTGCCATGGCCGCCGCTCGGACGCGTCCCTGCGGGCAGGGAACGCCTCCCCGAGACCGCGGAGCCACCACTACCGATCCCGCCGCCAGACTCCCGCCCGCCCCAGCGCGCCCAGCCGGTCGACGCCCTGCACGCGCGCCTCGTCCACCGCCGCGCCGGGGCCGGCGGGGTGCTCCGCGCGCCATCCGGGAAGGATCGCCTCCGTCCACTCGCGTCCGCGGCGCACGCGCACGACCCACCACATCGGCGACCTGCCGTCGGAGGGGGTGAAGCGCAGCAGCGGCGCGCCGGCGGAGTCCGCGGCCAGCGTCAGGCGCGGCGCCCCGGGCGCGCGTCCGCCCATCCAGGGCGAGGCGGGCACCAGCGCGGGGCGGGCGTAGGCCACGCCCAGCTTCTCCACCAGGGAGTCGGGGTTCTGCATCAGCGCCTTCATGCTGAAGTGCACCAGCCCGCTCGACCCCGGGTGCCCGCGCGACGCGTTGACCTGCGCCACGATCTCCGTCGCCGGCCAGGGCGCCGCCTCGGCCCGCAGCGCGCGCGAGGTGAACGCGCCCGGCCACAGGTGGCGGTCGTGGACGTTCTGCTCGGCCCACCAGCGGAGGAGGACGGAGAAGCTCAGCTCCGTGCGCGCGATGGGCCAGTAGAGCTGTGGGACGAAGTAGTCCAGCCACCCCTCGCGCAGCCACTTCCGAGAGTCCGCGTACAGGCGCTCGTACGGGTCGAAGCCGCGGATCTGCGGCGGGTGGCCGGGGCGCCAGATGCCGAACGGGCTGATGCCCACCTTCACCCACGACTTCTCCCGACGCACCTCGCGGAACATGCGTTCCACGAAGCGGTCCACGTTGTTTCGGCGCCAGTCGTCGCGCGCCAGCCGGCCGCCCCCCGCGCGGTAGCGCGCGTACGTGGCGGAGTCGGGGAAGGGGATCTCCACCCCGGCGGAGTCGCGCTCGGCGTACGGGTAGAAGTAGTCGTCGATGTGGACGCCGTCCACGTCGTAGCGGCGCACCACGTCGCGGATCACCTGCATGGAGATGTCCTGCACCTCCGGGTCGCCCGGGTCCATCCAGAGCGAGCGCCCGTACCGCCGCACCAGCTCTGGGCGGGCGCGGGAGACGTGGTCGGCCGCGATGGTGCCCCGCGCCTGGGCGTGGCGGGCGCGGAAGGGGTTGAACCAGGCGTGCAGCTCCAGCCCGCGCGCGTGCGCCTCGCTCACCGCGAAGGCGAGCGGGTCGTAGAACGGGTCCGGCCGCCGCCCCATCTCGCCCGTCAGGTACTCGGACCAGGGCTCGAAGGGCGAGTCGTACAGCGCGTCCGCCGCGGGCCGCACCTGAAGCACGATGCCGTTCATCTTCAGCAGGACGGCGCGGTCCAGCATGGCCCGCAGCTCCTCCTTCTGCGCGTCGGGCGAAAGGCCGGGGCGTGACGGCCAGTCGATGTTCGCCACGGTGGCGATCCACGCCGCGCGGAACTCCCGCATCACCGGGAGCGGCTCGGGAATCCCGGTGGGAGACGGCGTGCCGCGCGAGGCGCAGGCGGCGAGCGTGAGCAGAAGGGCGGCGAGGAGGAGACGCCTGGGCATGGGCGGGCGGGGGAGAGGGACGGAGCGGCGCGCCCGCCGGAGGGGCGGGCGCGCCGTGGCGCGGTGCGGCGGGACGCCGTCGTGGAGGCCGTCCCGCGTCGCCGGAGGCCGCTCGGCTCGTCGGCGTCGTCCGGCCGGGTCGTGCGGGGAGGGCGCTACACCTCGCCGCGGGACTCGTACTCGCCCTTCAGGCGCTGCACCACGGCGGGATCGGCCAGGGTGGTGGTGTCGCCCAGCGCGCGGCCCTCGGCGATGTCCTTCAGCAGGCGGCGCATGATCTTGCCGGAGCGCGTCTTGGGCAGGTCGCCGGCGAACAGGATGTCGTCGGGGCGGGCGATGGCGCCGATCTTCTTCACCACGTGCTGCTCCAGCTCCTTCCGCAGCTCGTCCGTGGCCTCGATCCCCTCCTTCAGCGTCACGAACGCGGCCACGGCCTGGCCCTTCAGCTCGTGCGCCTTCCCCACCACGGCGGCCTCGGCCACGGACGGGTGGTCGACCAGCGCCGACTCCACCTCCATGGTGCCGATGCGGTGGCCCGCCACGTTCAGCACGTCGTCGATGCGCCCGATCACCCAGAAGTAGCCGTCCTGGTCGCGCTTGGCGCCGTCGCCGGGGAAGTAGACGCTCTCACCCGGCTGCGCGCGCTCCCCCTCGTCCACCGTCCTGTCCCGCCACTTGGTCCAGTAGGTGTCCAGGAAGCGCTCGGGGTCGCCCCAGATGCCGCGCAGCATGGAGGGCCACGGCCTGCGGATGGCCAGGAACCCGCCGCCGGTGGGAATGCGCTCGCCCGCCAGGGAGAGGATGTCGGCCTCGATGCCGGGAAAGGCGACGGTGGCCGAGCCCGGCTTGGTGGCGGTGACGCCGGGGAGGGGGGAGATCATGATGGCGCCCGTCTCCGTCTGCCACCACGTGTCCACGATCGGGCAGCGCCCCCCGCCGATGTTCTTCCGGTACCAGATCCACGCCTCGGGGTTGATCGGCTCGCCGACCGTGCCCAGCAGGCGCAGGGAGGAGAGGTCGTGGCGCGCCGGGAGCTCCTCGCCCCACTTCATGAAGGCGCGGATGGCCGTGGGCGCCGTGTAGAAGATGGTGACGCGGTGCTCCTCGACGGCCTTCCAGAAGCGGGCGCGGTCGGGCCAGTCGGGGGCACCCTCGTACATCAGCACCGTGGCGCCGTTCGCCAGCGGCCCGTAGACGATGTAGGTGTGCCCCGTCACCCACCCCACGTCGGCCGTGCACCAGTAGACGTCGTCCTCCTTCAGATCGAACACCCACTTCGTGGTGGCGTACGCCTGGGTGAGGTAGCCCCCCGTGGTGTGCATGATGCCCTTGGGCTTCCCCGTGGTGCCCGAGGTGTAGAGGATGAACAGCAGGTCCTCCGCGTCCATCTCCTCCGCCGGGCAGTCGGGGTCCGCCGCCGCCACCGCGTCCTCCCACCACTGGTCGCGCCCCTCGGTCAGCCGCGCGTCCCCCAGCACCTCTCCCCCCGCGCCGTGGCGGCGGACGACCAGCACGTGCTCGATGGTGGGGCACCCGCCCTCCTCCTCCACCGCCGCGTCGGCCGCGCGCTTCAGCGCCACCACGCCTCCGCGCCGGTATCCCCCGTCCGCCGTGATCAGCACCTTGACGCCCGCGTCGCGGATGCGGTCGCGCAGCGACTCCGCCGAGAAGCCGCCGAAGACCACCGAGTGCGCCGCGCCGATGCGGGCGCACGCCAGCATGGCGATGGCCGCCTCGGGGATCATGGGCAGGTAGATGGCGACGCGGTCGCCCTTCCGCACGCCCAGGCCCCGTAGGGCGCTGGCGGCGCGGCCGACCTCGCGGTGCAGCTCCTGGTAGGTGAAGGTGCGCCGCTCGCCCGGCTCGCCCTCCCAGACCAGCGCCGTCTTGGTGCGGCGCGGGCCGTCCAGGTGGCGGTCCAGGCAGTTGTAGGCCGCGTTCAGCGTTCCGCCCTCGAACCAGCGGGCGTTGGGGGGCCGCCAGTCCAGCACGCGCTCCCAGGGCTTGAACCAGTGCAGCTCCGACGCCCACCGCGCCCACCACGCCTCCGGGTCCGCGGCGGCGCGCGCGTAGACCTCCGCGTCGGAGACGTGGGCCGCGCGGGCCGTCTCGGGCGGGGGGGGGAAGACGCGGTCCTCGCGGAGCAGGGAGTCGAGCGGGGTCTCTTGCTGGGCCATGTTCGCGGCTCCTGGGCGGTCGTGGCGGGGGAACGGCATGATGAGCCGGGCTCCCCCCGCGCCGCAAGGGGCCTGCCGCGGGCGGGTTGACCGTGCCGCGGCGGCGGTCCATTCTACCGGGAGCCGCGCGCCCCATGCCCCCGAGCCGAACGGAGCCATCGAATGACGCACCCGCATCCCGAGGACTTCCGCCGCCTCTGCCTGGACGCGGTGGCCCTGCTGGAGGCCGTGAGCGAGACCACCGGCGACGGGCGCGCGGCCCTGCTCCCACGGGTGGACGCGGCGCTGCGCGAGATCGACCGCCGCCTGCAGGAGCTGGACCTGCGCTCCCCCGACTTCGGCGAGGAGCAGGGGGAGATCGTGACCGCGCGCTCGGCCGTGCAGGCCATCGAGATGGACCGCGGCGGCCCCCGCGTGGGCGAGCTGGCCGACCGCGCCGCCGCCGCCCTGCGCCGCCTGGCCGGCGGCTAGGCCGGCTCGGCCCCCCCGGCCGGACGCCCCCGCGAGGCGCGCCACATCTCCCGCCCCACCCACGCCCCCGCCGCCACGGAGAGCGCCAGCAGGCCCAGCGCCGCCCACCACGTCGCGGTGGGACCCGTCTCCCAGATGGTCGCCTGCGTCTCCACCGGGCCCGCCAGCTCGTGGGCGGCGAGCGTGAGCGCGTTGTGCGTCACGTGCAGCAGCACCGCCGCGAGGAGCGATCGCGTGGCGCGCACCGCGAAGCCGAAGGTGAGCCCCAGCGACAGCAGCAGCGGCAGCACCGGGGGGAGCGCGTGCATCAGCGCGAACAGCGCCGACGCCGTCGCCAGCGCCACGCCCGCCCCATGGCGGCGCTCCAGCCGGCCCTGCACCACCCCGCGGAAGACCACCTCCTCCATCACCGGCGCCAGCAGGACCGCGTAGAGGGCGACCGCGAGCGGCCCCCCGGGCTTCGCCCACACCTCCAGGAACGGGTTCAGCGCCTCGGGGGGGACCGGGACCAGCCCGCCCCACACCACCCCCAGGGACGACTGCACCACGAAGGAGACCGGCACGGCCGCCAGCAGCCACGCCCAAGCCTGGCGAGGGAGCGGACGGAGCCGCAGGAGCGCCGCGCGGCGCCTCCGGTCCGGTTTCCGCCGCCGGAGCAGACCGTCCAGAACCAGCCAGGAAAGAAGGAGCATGGCCGCCACGGACGCCGGCGGCGGAAGCAGGAGCAGCGCGCCGCTCGCGCCCAGGTTCCACAGCAGGAACACGGCGAGCGTGGCGGCGATGGGGGTCCAGGTGCGGCGGGGCACGGTCGTGTCTGCTCCGGTGATGGAATGGTGATGGAAATGTACGGTACCGAAAGGGCCACTCGGCGGGACCGAGCGGCCTCGCGCCGGCCCCGGCGGGGCGCGCCCGGCCGTGCAAGACTATGGCGTACGAGGCGGATACGCAGTATAGTACGGTCGAATCACCACTCCCCGCACCACGACCCCCCCCACGTCCCGACGTCACGGGAGCTCCTACATGCGATCCAGACGATTGATCCCCCCCGTCCGGCGCACCAGCCGCCGCTGGCGCACGCCTCCCGCGATCATGCACGGCGCAGAGCCGTTCGAAGGCGCGGGGATCCTGGACGAGGTGCGCGGGGCCACGGGGCTCCTGCTCTGGCAGTCGGTGCGCGACGTGGGCCTCTGGGCGTCGGTGGAGCCCGAGGAGCGCGAGGGGATCTTCGTGCCGGGGAGCGACGAGGGCCGCATCGCCTCGCTGCGGCGGGTGGGGGTGGACGTGCACGTGGAGCCGCCGCTGGTGACCATCGCCCGCATGGTGGGCGCCCCCGGCACGGCCCGCCCCGAGCAGGTGGCCATGGCCTGCCACCAGATCGCGCACTGGGCCGACGGCCAGGGCGCGCTGGGCACCGCCATCGCCTTCGCGCAGGCCGCCGCCCTCTCCACCCCGATGGACGCGGGCGCCGCCTACGCGGTCGGCCGCCTGGCCCGCCGCCGCGCCGAGTACGCGCGCGCCGAGACGTGGTTCCGCCGCGCCATCGCGCTGGCGCGCCAGACCGGCGACTGGACCTCGTACTGCATGGCGTTCTCGGGGCTGGGCAACCTGTACGCGCAGCGTGGCAACTTCCCCGCCGCGCGCCGCTTCCAGGTCCGCGCCCTGCGCGCGTCGCGCCGCCACTCGCTGCGCCAGATCCAGGGCGTGGCGCTGCACGACCTGTTCGTGCTGGCCAGCAACGCGGGCGCCGCGTCCGACGACGCCGAGCGGTACGCGCGGCTGGCGTACGACGCCTACGGCCACGACCACCCGCGGCTTCCGGCGCTGGCGCAGGACATCGCCTGGTTCTGGATGGACCGCGGCCACTTCGAGCCCGCGCTGGACGTGTTCCAGGCGCTGCTCCCGCACATGCACCGCTTCGAGGAGCGGCTGGTGGTGCTGGCGAACGTGGCGCGCGCCGCGGCCGGCGCCGGCGAGCGCCGCCTGTTCGAGGAGACGTGGGACGAGGTGTGGGACGGCATCGACCGCAACGACTCGCTGGAGAACACGGCCCAGGTGCTGGTGGAGCTGGCGCACGGCGCCTCCACCATGGGCGAGCCCGAGCGGGCCGAGCGCGCGGCCGAGAGGGCCCTGCACGTGGCCACGCAGCGCAGCGAGTCCAAGTGGCGCCTGACGGCCGAGTCGGTGCTGGAGTCGGTGCGGCGCGGCCGCGCCGCCCGGGCCCGCGCCTCGGAGCGCGCCCCGGTGCGCACCATGGAGGAGACCGGCGCTTTCGCGGCCGACCTGGTGCGCTCGCTCAACCAGTCGCTCGTCACCGCGCGCTAGGCGCGCGGACCAGATCGTCCCGGGGCCGCGCCCGCACGCCACACGGGCGGGCCGGCTCCCGCAACGTTTCCTTTCCCCGACCTTGACCCCACATGAAGATCGGCGCACGCCCCCTCCTGGTACTCCACGGCGATGAGCTCTTCCGCGAGCGCGTCCGCAAGGTGGCCGGCAAGGAGTACACCTTCCAGGCGGTCCCCGACTGGCCCTCGCTCGAGGAGGCGGTGCGGGAGTCGCCCCCCTCGGCGCTGGTGGTCGTGAACCCGTACGAGGAGAACGGCGGCCGCTCGGGCCCATCGCCGGCGCTGCGCTCGCTCCTCGTGGAGTTCCCGTCCACGGCCGTGTTCGCGGCCATGGAGGTCACCCCCGACCGCTTCGACGACCTGCGCACGCTGGGCAAGTGGGGGGTCGTGCAGGTCATCTCGATCTCGCACGACGACACCCCGCAGGCGCTGGTGCAGCGCTTCCGCGCCTCGCAGGGGCGCCCGCTGAAGGCGCTGCTGGAGCAGGTGCTGCCGCCGGAGACCCCCGGCCGCGCCCGCGCCATCGTGGACGCGGCGGCGGAGGTGGTGGCGGTGGGCGGACACGGGCGCGACCTGGCCCGCTCGCTCCACCTGTCCCGCCGCACGCTGCTGCGCTGGTGCGAGCGCGCGGAGCTGCCGCCCCCGCGCAAGCTGCTGGCGTGGATGCGCATCCTGCTGGCCGCCGAGCTGCTGGACGACCCGGGCCGCACGGTGCTGAGCGTGGCCCACGCCTGCGGCTACTCGTCCGACAGCGGCCTGCGGCGCGTGACGCAGAAGTTCGTGGGCGCATCGCCCACCGACCTGCGCCGCCGTGGGGCGTTCGCCAAGGCCTCCAAGGTGTTCCTGGAGATCCTGGCCAAGTACCGCAAGGCCGGCGCGGTGCTGTAGGGGACCGGACGGCGCGGCTTGCGCCGTGTGCAGACCGCTGGGGAAGAGGATCGGGGGCTCGCCGCGGCGGGCCCCCGATCCTGCGTCCGGGGCGGGAGGCCCTCACCCGGCGGGCTCCCCCGGTGCCGCCGCGTAGCCGCGGACGTCACGTCTGGGCGGGGCGCACCACATCCACGTCCCACGCCACGCGGGCGAACCGCGTCTCCGCGGTGGCGTCGCGCATCCGCCGGAGCGCTGCGCGGCGGGCCCCGGCGTCGCTGGCGGCGTCGACCTGCACCGTGCCGGTGACGCGGTAGCGGACGACGAACTCCTCCACGATGCGGGGCTCGTGGGAGCGGCGGGCGACCTCCAGCACCGAGACGCGGGCTCCGGGCCAGGCCCGCCCCCACTCCTTCTCCACCTGCGCCTCGGCGTCGGCCACGCCGTAGGCCGGCACCTCGGCGCTTCCGCGGCCGGTGAGCGCCACCGACAGGCGGGTCACCGCCGCAGGCGCAGGGTGTCGGCGGGAGCGGGCGACAGGGTGTCGGGCTGCGGCTGCGGTTGCGGCGCGACCGTGTCGATCGGGGGCGCGGGGACCACCACCGGCGCAGGGGCCAGGAGCACGTCCAGCAGGCGCTGCACCTGCTCGCGCCCCTGGCGGTCCGTGCTCAGGTTCAGGTACTCGCGGAACGACTCCACGGCCCCGGTGGTGTCGCCCGTAGCCAGGCGCGCGTTGCCCAGGTGCGAGTGCAGCAGGTCGTACGCGGGGTTGATGCGGACGGCGTCCTCCAGCGCCCGCGCCGCCTCGGCGTGGCGGCCCATGCGGATGAGCGTGAACGCGTAGCGGTCGCGGTACTCCACGTTGTCGGGCGAGATCTCCATCGCCTTCCGGAAGAACTCCAGCGCCGTGGGATACTCGCCGCGCGTCAGGTAGCGCCGCCCCTCCAGGTCCGCCGCCAGCGCGTCCGTCTGGTCGGGCACGTCGACCACCGTGGTGTCCGTCATCGCCGTGTCGGAGAGCTCCGACAGGGGACGGTCCTCCCGGGGCGCGTCGCCGCCGCCGGAGGCGAGCCACGCGGCCGTGGCCCCGCCGCCGACCAGGAGAAGGGCGAGCAGGCTCCACAGCACCACCTTCTTCCCGCCGCCGGGACGCGGCTCCACCTCGCGCGTCTCCAGCCGGCGCGGGGGGGCGATGGCGGGGCCGCCGGCGGCGCGCGGGGGCGGCGGAGGCGGCGCCAGCATGGTGCGGTCGTCGTCCATCGCCGTGCCCTCCAGCATCGTCCGGTCGTCCGCGACGGGAGCACGGCCGACGGGAACGGGGGGCAGCAGGGCCTCCGCCGGAAGGGCGCCCAGCTCCAGCAGCGTCCGCTGAAGCGCGTCGGCGAACACGCCCGCGGTGGCGAAGCGCTCCGCCGCCGTGGGCGCGAGGGCACGGCGGATCAGCGCCTCCACCGCCTCGGGCACGTGCGGCGCGCGGGCGCGCAGCGAGGGCAGGGGAACGTCCATCCCCGCCGTCATCCGCACCCGGTCGGGCTCGGTGAAGGGCCGGTCGCCGCTCAGGAGCAGGTAGCCCAGCGCGCCCAGGGAGAAGACGTCGGAGGCGGGGGAGAGCGCGGGCTCTCCGCGGAGCTGCTCGGGCGAGGCGTAGGCGGGGGAGAGCGGGGCACGGCCGTCGTGGGTGAGCTGGCTGCCGGTGTCGTCCTCCTCCGTGGCGATCGCCTTGGCGATGCCGAAGTCCAGGATGCGCACCTGCATCTCGGCGTCCTCGTCCGTCTCCATCAGGAAGACGTTGCCCGGCTTCACGTCGCGGTGCACCAGCCCGGCGCGGTGGCCCACGGCCACGCCGCGCGCCGCCTGCAGCAGGATGCGCAGGGCGACGGGGAGCGGCGGCGGGCCGTGGCGGCCCAGCCGCGACGCCAGGTCCTCGCCGCGCAGCAGCTCCATGACCAGGAAGTCGAGCCGCAGGTCGGGATCGGTCCCGTAGTCGTAGACGGGAACCACGTTGGGGTGGTGCGGCAGGCGCGCGGCCGAGGCGGCCTCGTGGCGGAAGCGCGCGCGGATGCGGGCGCGCGTGGGCTCGTCGGGCGCGGAGACGGTGATGACCTTCACCGCCACCGCCCGCCCCAGCCGCTCGTCGCGCGCCCGGTAGACGGCGCCCATCCCCCCGCGGCCGATCACCGCCTCGATGCGGTAGCGGTCCACCAGCACGCGTCCCGTAAGCAGGGACTCGAGTCCCGACATCCTCCTCCGATCCGTTCGTGTCCGCGGCGTCGTCACCCGACGAGGCCTGGCCTGCCGGTGCTTCGAGCCCTACCCGAAGTGCGTGGCGTCGGGGTCGATCGCGGGTCCGGCGTCCTCCTCCGGCTCCCCACTCTCTCCTTCGTCCGCCGTGCCCGTGTCGCGGATGCGGAGGACGGGGCCGTGCTCCCCCACGCGCAGCGGGGTGCCGGGGGCGAGCCAGGCGCGGTGGTCGTCGCCGATCTCCTCCAGCATCAGCGGGCCCTTGCCCACGTTGGCGCCGGGGACGGCGCGGCCTTCCAGGTGCACCGGGTTCAGCCCCACGTTGTGGACGCGGAAGCCCGGCTCGCCGCCCCGCGGGTCCCAGACCAGCGCCACCTGCCGCCGCGAGACGTGCGGCGCGCCGGTCAGCATCAGGTCGCTGGTGAGCGCGGGGTTGTCGCTGCGGCGGCCCACGGTGGTCACCGCGCCCGGGAGCGGGAACGACTCGCGCTCGGTGCCGTCCTCGTCCTCCACGGCCAGCTCCCAGCGCCCGTCCTCCCAGCCGGACGGGACGCCGAAGTCCAGGCGCGTGGCGTCCGGGTCGATGGACGGCCCGCGGCGCGGCTCCGGGGCGGCCACCGTGGCCTCGGACGGGGGGGGACCGTCCGCCGCCACCGTCCGGGGGCGCGGCGCCGGCGCGGGCGGCGGAGGCGGGGCCGCGGCGGCCACCTCGGCGAGCGACGGCGGGGCGGGGGCGTCGCCCTTGTCCACCGACACGCGGAAGAGGGGCGCGCCGGGATCCTGCGAGCCGCGCAGCGACACCTTGTAGACGCGGTCGTACAGCGAGCCGTGGCGGGTGCACGACTCCGTCATCTCGCGCTCCAGCTCCGCCGCCACGGGGAGCAGCGCCTCGCCCGCGTCGGGGCGCAGGGTGACGAGCAGCGTGGTCTCGGGGAGCAGGCGCGCGTAGCGGTCCGGCAGGGAGCGGGCGTTGTCCCGGTCGATCACGTCGCCCAGGGCGAGCTTGATCTCGGGGACCGCCTCGCGCAGCAGGGCGTCCAGGAGGGGCTCTTCGCTCATCGTCTCGCGGGGCGGGGGAAGGTCACGGCCGTGCGCCCTTCGCCGTGTCCGCCCCGGCGGGGCGGGTGGGGGACGTACGGGGCTCGGCGGTGCGGGGCGCCGCGGGACGGGACAGGGCGGGGGCCGCCGTGTCGGCCAGCGGCGGAAGGCTCGCCGTCACCGAGTCGGGCGCCAGGGCGTCCAGGCGCAGGCGCAGCGAGTCCACCTGCGTGCGCATGCGCTGCAGCTCGTCGGCGGATGCCGCCCGGCCCGCCTGGCGCGCGGTCCAGAAGGTGTAGCCCGCCACCCCCAGCGCCAGCAGCGCGAGCAGGGCGGCGATGGGGCCCCAGGCGGAGGAGCGGCGCTGGTCCGTCACGTGGCTGGGCGGGTCGAAGGTTGGGCGGCGTGCCGGCGGCCGCGGGCCGGGGCTCTCCAGCGTGGCGGCGCCGCTGGGCGGGTGGGGGCGCTCCACCGTGGCGCCGTCGTCCAGGCCCACGCGCACCGCCACCACCGTGTAGTTGTCGTCGGGGCCGCGCTCCTCCACCTTGCGGCGGATGGCCGCGCAGGCGCCGGCCGGGTCGGTGGCGCCCAGCGCCTCGCCCAGCTCGTCCAGGCGCATGGCCTTGGTGATCCCGTCCGACACCAGCAGGTACGACCACCCCGGGCGCACGGGGATCCAGGTGGCGTCGGCCTCGCCGCCCCGGCCCACGGCGCGCGTGAGCCGGTTGGCGCCCTGCGTGTCGGGGATCTCGTCCAGCGCCACCTCGCCCGCCTCCCAGCGCGCGAACGCCTGGGTGTGGTCGCGCGTCTCCAGGCGCACGGTGCCGTCGGGGCCGCGGGAGATGATGCGCACGTCGCCCACGTGCGCGCCGATCCACCCCAGCCCGCCGGCGCGGTCGGGGGTCAGCGCCATCAGCGCCAGCGCGCACCCCATCCCTTCGCGGTCCTGCGGGGCGGCGCGCGCGGAGCGAGCGACCGCCTCGTCGGCGGCGCGCACGGCGAAGCGGGCGGCGTCGAGCGAGCGGAAGGGCGCCGCGGCCAGCACCGCCTGCACCGCGGTGTCGGCGGCCACGCGGCCGGCGCGCTCGCCCCCCATCCCGTCCGCCACCACCACCACCCCGTTCCCCGCGAACGACGCGATCGAGTACGCGTCCTGGTTCTCGGAGCGGGGCCCCTGCTCCGACGCGGCGGCCACGTCGAAGGTCAGCCCGTGCAGCGGCACGAGCCCGGTCCGGTCCACGTCGGTCATCGGATCCTCAGCCCGCGGGCCTCGGGGTCGGGCTCGGGAGCGGCGAGAACGTTCTCCAGGCGGTCCTCCTCGGTCCGGCGGTGGCTCAGTCCCGCGACGATGCCCACGGCGAAGGCGGATGCCAGCAGCTTGGCGCCGCCGTTGGCGGCGAACGCCGCGGCCACGCCGGTGAGCGGCACCACGCGCATGGCCCCCAGCGCCGCCAGCCAGAACGGCACGGCGATGAGCATGGCCAGCCCCGTCACCAGCGTCCGTTCGAAGGCGCCCCGCTCCTCCACCGCGGCCGAGAGCAGGTGGATGAGGAATAGCGTGTAGAGCAGGACCAGCGCCACCCCCCCGGCCAGCCCCCACTGCGCGGCGAACAGCGTCATGTACCCGTCGTCGGCCGAGTTGGGGGCCGTCTCGCCGTGGCCGCGCCCGGGGCCTTCGCCCAGCAGGTCGCCCTCCAGCACGTTGGCGTCGAAGAGCTTCATCTGGTGCAGCTTGGCCGCCCAGCGCTCCTGCTCGGGCGGGGCCATCTCCGCCAGGTCGCGGTACGGGTGGTACGCCAGCTCGAACCGCGTGATGGAGCGGTCGTCCAGGTTGAACACCGCGAACACCATCACCGCCCACACCGCCATCAGCAGCCCCGCCCACCACCCCCGCCGCGTCCCCACCAGCAGCATGGCCGCGAGCGAGGCCACCAGCACGATGGAGAGCCCCAGCTCGTGGATCTTCAGGAACGGCACCACGGGCAGCGCGCCGAACACGAACAGGTTCAGCAGCCGCCGCGGCTCCATGATGGCGCCCGGGCGGGAAAGGTTGTAGGCGTCGTCGGCCAGCGTGGCCGCCCAGATGATGACGAAGAAGGGGAGGAACAGCTCCCACGGCGTGGTACCGCCCACCTTCCCGGCGCGGGTGAAGACGAACGCCAGCACCGTGAACACGGCCATGATGGGGACGAAGGGCACGAGCCGGTGGTCCCGGATCCACCGGAGCGGCCCCTTCCTCCGCGACGCCAGGAAGCCCAGCAGCAGCGCCAGCGGCGCGATGCCCACCGAGACGTACGAGGCGAGCGAGGCCAGCGTCTGCTCGCGCACCACCGCCTGGAACGGGTCGGGGAGCGGCGGGGCGGGCCCCCGGAAGACGGCCTGCTTCCGCTCCTCGTCGTACGCCCGGTCGATGGTGGAGAGGCGCGAGCGGGTGGCCTTGCGGTCGTTGGCCTCGCGCTTGGCGGCGCCCACCGCCTGGTAGGCGGGGTCGGTGAAGACCTGGAAGAGCGCCGGGCGCGCCAGGCAGAAGATCAGGATGGGGAGCACCACGATCGCCCAGCTCCCGCGGAAGCGCAGCCACCGCAGCACGGCCAGCAGGAGCAGCCACGCGACGAGCGCCACCCCGTCGCGCACCAGGGTGCGGCCGGAGCCCGCGGCCATGCCGTGCATGGGCCACACCGAGGAGGCGATGGAGAGGTGCGTGCCCACGTAGAAGACCACCCCCAGCACCAGCCCCCACCAGAGCGGCCCGGGGAGCACGCGCCCGCTCCCCTCCGCGCCGGGGCGGTTGTGGGGCTTCAGCTTCACCCGCACGCCGTCCGGGCCGGGATCCGGGCGCCGGCGCTTGAAGATGGACCCCATCTTCATCATCGGTCCTCCTCCCGCGCCCGGCGCTCGGCCTTCGCGCGCTCGTCGGGCTTCATCCCGCGGCCCCGGGGATCGCGCGAAGCGAAGTACCGCGTGAGCCCCGCGGCGATGGCGGCGGGGGCGCGGCCGCCCTGGCCGCCCTGGCGCAGGTAGACGACGACCGTGTACCGGGGCTTCCCATCTGCGTCGTGGATCAGCCCGGAGAACCAGCCGTTGGGCACGCGCTGCCCGGCCACGTCCGCCGTGCCCGTCTTGCCGCCCACGTCCCACGAGATCCCCTGCAGCAGCGGCTGCACGCTCACCGCCGTGCCGGAGTCCACCACCTGCAGCATGGCCTCCTGCAGCCGCGCGGCGGTGCTCTGCTTCATCACCCGCCGCCCCTCGCCCAGGTCCTCCAGGCGCTCGGCCTCCAGCGTCACCGGGTGCATCACCCCGCCGTTGCCGATGGCCTGCATGAAGCGGGAGATGCCGATGGGGGTGGCGTCCACCGGTCCCTGGCCCATGGAGATGAGCCCCCACTCGTGCGAGTTGAAGGGCCGGTTGAAGCGCACGCGCCCGATGGGCGGCGTCATGCGCTGCGACCACCTCTCGTTCTCCGTGTTCCAGAAGGCGCGGAGCGTGTCCTGGGGCGGCTTGCCGGAATAGGCGTGGAAGCCGTACGAGCGGTACGCCTCACCCATGCGCTCCTCGCCCAGGCGCTGCCGGGCGATCAGCCCCATCTGCACCGCGGCGGTGTTGCAGGAGACGACCAGCATCTTCCGCGGCGCCTCGAGCGACGGGTACGCCTTGCTCTCGAAGTTGCGGATGCGGCGCCGCCCCGCCTGGATGTACGACGGGCAGGGCATCATCACGTCGCCCAGCCCCGAGTCCCACCACACGGCGGCCAGGGCCAGCTTGAAGACGGAGCCGGGGATGGCGTAGCGCTTGATGCCCAGCGGGGCCTGCTCGGCGGTGCCGGTGGCGGTGTACGCGACCAGCGCGCCGGTGCTCACGTCCTGCACCACCACCGCGCCCTCGCGGTTGGCGGCGGAGAGGAGGCGCCACGCCTCGCGCGTGGCGCCGCTGCACAGGGTGAGCTGCACGTCGCTGCCGGCGGGGTGGATCTGCGCCGACTCGCTCCAGTCGCGCGGCTCGCGCAGCGCGCGGGCGAAGGCGCGCTCCACCGTGTAGTCGCGGTTCTCGCCCTCCTTGCCGCCGCCGACCAGGTTCTCGACCGCGGGGCCCAGCGGGTACACGCGCCGCACCTCGCCGTCCTGCAGCGAGTAGCGGGCGAGCGCGGCCGAGTCGGCGCCGGTGCAGTCCATGATCCACCCGCGAAGCTCCGCGCGGTTCTGCTCCGCCAGGCGCGGGTCGCCGTACAGGGCGTACTTCGCGCGCCCCTCCTCGATGGCCTCGCGGTCCATCAGGATCCTGGCGTGGCCGCCGGCGTAGACCAGCGCCAGCAGCAGCATGCCGATGGCCAGGCGCACCGCCCACGGCTCGCGCCGCTCGCGGAACGACGACACCAGCCAGCGCGCCAGCGCCATCGCCGCCCCCACGCCGAAGAGGAGCAGGACGCCGCGGAGCAGCCAGGAGAGGAGGGTCTCGGTCACGTCAGTCCACGCGCACCAGGCGGAGCACGGTGTTCCCCATGCGCACGGTGTCCCCCGGCGCCACCACGCGCTCCTGGTGCGGCGGCAGCGGGGCGTCGTTCACGTAGGTGCGGTTCTTGGAGTCCAGGTCGGTCACCGTGAGCCGGCCGGCTGAGGCGTGGAAGCGCGCGTGGCGGCCGGACATGTAGCGGTCGCCCAGGGCGTAGACGCCCGGCTCCGGACGGCGCCCCACGATCAGCTCGCCCTCCACCCTCAGCGGCTCGCGCATGGACTCGGACGAGACCACCTCCAGCGTCGCGCCGCCCCGGCCCCCTCCGCCGCCGTGATGGGCGGGCTGCGCCTGCGGCTGCTGCTGCGGCACCAGCGGGCGGTCGGCGGCCCCGGCCGCGACCGCCGCCACGGAGCCGGTGGCGGGGCGCGGCTGGTCCAGCCCCAGCGGCTTGACGAACGCGAACTCGCGCTTGGTGTCGAGCATCACCACCTCCACCCGCAGCCCGGCGCGCGCGATGCCGTTGTCCTGCGCCCACTGCGCCGCGAAGCGCCGCAGGTGGTCGGTCTCGTCGCGGCCCCACATGTCGGGCGACATGCCGGGCGGGACCAGGTCGGTGGAGACGTAGACGCGCAGGTCGGGCGCCACGCGCCGGTCGGCGTAGCGCCTCAGGGCCTCGCGCACGCCGTCCTCGAGCTGGTGCCGGAGGGTGGGGCGCAGGAGCTTGCGGAACATGTTGATCATCGATGGTCCCGGTCGGGTTCTTTCGGCGGCGCTGCCTCCGCAAGATGAGGACCGTGCCCGGGGGCGGCAAGCGGGCCTCCAGCCCCTACGCGCGCGCACCCCGCCGCGGTTTCGCGCACGCGGTCCGCCCCCTCGCCGCGGATGCGGCGAGGGGGCGGGACGGGACGGGGGCGGACCGGACGACGGCGAGCGGCCGGGGTTCGGCGTCTACGCGCGGCCCGCCCCGGCGGGCGGGAGGGAGCCGGCGCTCTCCAGCGGGGCGTCGTTCTCCGCGCCGGTGCGGAAGTAGGCGACCATCCGCTGGAGCGACCACGCCTGGGCGGAGAGCTCCTGCGACGTGGCGGCGAGCTCCTGGGTGGCGGAGGCCGCGTCCAGCGCCACGGCGTGCACGCGCTCCATGGACCCGCTGATCTCCTCCAGCTTGGCGGTCAGGTTGCGCCCCAGGGCGGACACGTCCTTCACCATCTCCGCCGTCCTGCGGCTGAGGGGGACCATGGCGCGGATGCGGTCGCCCAGCGTCTGCGCGGTCTCCACGCTTCCACGCGCCAGGCCGGCGATCTCGGTGGCCGCCTCGCGCGAGCGCTCAGCGAGCTTGCGGACCTCGGTCGCCACCTCGGCGAAGCCGCGGCCGTGGTCGCCGGCCCGCGCCGCCTCCACGCCCGCGACCAGCGCCAGGGTGTTGGTCTGTGCGGCCAGGTCCTCGATCAGCGACACCTTCTCGGCGATCCGGCGCATGACGGACATGGCGTCGTGCATCGCGCGGCCCGCCTCCTCGGCCTCGCCCGCGCTGCGCAGCGCCAGCTCCTCCATCTCGCCCCCGTACGCGGCGGCGCGCGCGATGGCGCCGCCCATGGAGGCCAGCCCGCCGCCCGTCCGCTCCACCGCCGTGACCTGCTCGTTCGCCCCGAAGGCCAGCGACTGGGCGGTGTCGGCGATCTGGCCCGAGGCGGCGGCCAGCGCCTGCGACCCGGCGCCGACCTCGCCGATCACCTCGGCCAGCTTGCCGGCCATCACCGCGAACGCCTTCCCCAGGCGGTCCGAGCCCGAGCGGGGGTGCACCTCCGCGCGCAGGTCGCCGTCGGCGATGCACTCCGCGACCGCCGCCATCGCCCGCTCCGACTCCACCACCTCCCGCATCCCCCCCATCAGCCGCCCCACCTCGTCCTCTCCCCCGGGGGGGACGTCCACCTCGATGTCGCCGCGCGCCAGGTGCTCGGCGGCCTGGAGCGCCGACCGGAGCGAGGCCACGACGCCGCGGATCACCGAGTACGCCACCGCCGCGCCGGCCAGCAGGCCCAGCAGGATGCTGCCCAGCAGCAGGCGGAAGGCGCGGGCGTAGGCCGCGAGCGACTCGCGGTGGTCGCGGCGCGCCAGCTCGAGCTGCAGGTTCGCGAGCCGGTTGACCGTCTCGGAGATGGGCTCGATGGAGCGGTACAGGTCGTCGCGGACGTAGGCGTCCAGCGCGGGCGCGTCGCCCGCGTCCAGGATGGCGGCCAGCCGGTCGCTGGAGGTGTCGGCCACCTGGAGCAGCGGGATGATCTGCGCCATCAGCCGCTGCTCCTCGTCGGTCAGGTACGAGGGGACGAACGCGCGCCAGGTGGTGGCGATCTCGCGCTTGGCGCGGCGCACCCGGGCCAGGGCGTGCGCCGCGGGCACGTTGCCGTTCCGGGCCTTGTGCGCGTTGTCCACGATCTCCACCGCGTACATGTCGGAGATGGTCTTGAGCTGGCGCAGCGGGAGCACGCGGTGCGTGTAGAGCGACTCCACCCGCGACTGGCCGGCGCTCAGCTCGTACAGCGCGAACACGCCCATCCCCAGCAGCAGCGCCGAGAGCACGCCGGCCAGCATGGATAGCTGCAGGCGGATGGACGTGCCGCGGAGCAGCCCGGCGCGGGGGAGGGGGACGGGGGGCGGGATCATGGCGCGGGCACGGTGGAGGGGACGGCGTGCGGGCCGCCGTGGGTGCCGACGAGCTGCAGCAGGACCTCCTGGAACGCGTCGGGAGAGACGCTGGCCTCGCCCCAGAGCGGGTGGTCCATGGCGACGATCAGAAAGATGAGCAGCGCCATGGTCATGGCCACGAACGCGCAGAGCACGCCGTGGAAGACGACGGAGCGGGCGCGCAGGAACCAGCAGGGGGCGATGGTGATCATAGCGCCCAGGATCACCACGGCCCAGGTCAGGGCGGAGAGGCCGTGGTTGCCCACCAGGATGCGCATGCGGCGCGCGTCGGTGAACCGGGTCGCCTGGTCCAGGATCAGGGGGTGGATGCCGGCGGCGTGGGCGCCAGCGGGCCGGTACGCGGCCAGCTCGCCGGCCAGGGCGCGGCTCGCCAGCTCGGTCCGGGGGGAGCGCCGCGCCTTCTGCATGGCGGGCCACTCGTCGCGCACCACGAAGTCCACGTAGTCGGCCACCAGCAGGCGGAAGTGGTCGCGGTCGGCGGGGTCGTACGCCTCGACCTGGCGGTAGATGCTGGCCAGGGCGTTGGCCTCCTCCTGGACCGCGGTCTCCACCACCGTCTGCCCGTTCCAGGCGGCCACGGCGATCATCGCCAGCAGCACGGCGTAGGCTACGGCGGCGGTGGAGAGCAGCGTGGCCGCCACGTCGTTCTCCGTCTCCTGCAGCGCGTGCACCCACCGGCGCACCAGCACCAGCCCTCCCAGCGTGTACGCCAGCAGCGGCAGGAACACCACCAGGCCGAGCACGGCCAGCGGGATCTCGTAGAGCCAGAGCATGTGCCGGGGGGATGCGCGGAGACCGGAGCGGCGAGAGGCCGCTGCCCAACGAACGGCGCGCCGGCACCGGAGCGCCGTCGCGGCCCGGCCACGAGGTCGCGGCGGCGTGCGTCAAGTGTCCGCTCTGGAACGCCTCGTGCGGCAGCCCTCCGGCGCCGGGGGGGCGGCCGAGGACCGGACGCTCCCGCACCACGCCAACGGGGAGGGCGAGCCATGCGGAAGATCAAGCTGGAGCTGGAGAGCCTGGCCGTGGAGAGCTTCGCCACCGCGCCCGCGGAGGGCGAGCGGGGCACCGTGCTGGCGAACTCCGCGGGCCCCAGCGGCGAGAAGACGTGCGAGACCATGGACCCCCAGCTCTCGTACGTCCACGCCTGCCAGAGCGCCTTCGGCTGCACCGTGCCCACGCCGTGCTACACCGGCCCGGACTGCTACTCGGAGAGGGCCTGCGGCTGACCTCCGCCGGCACGCGCGCGCCACGAACCGACGATGCGCGCCGGGAGGAGCTCCGAGGTCCGGACGCTCCCCCGGCGCCCCCACCGGGAGCAGAGAGCCATGCGGAAGATCAAGCTGGAGCTGGAGAGCCTGGCCGTGGAGAGCTTCGCCACCTCCGCGGTCGGCGGCGGGCAGGGGACCGTGGTGGCGCAGTCCCTCCTGAGCGGGGAGCGGACCTGCGAGACCCGGGACCCCGACCTGTCGCTCATCCGCGCCTGCATCACGGCGTTCAACTGCACGGTGGCCATCCCGTGCGACGCGACCCACCTGCCGGAGGTCTGCGACAACACCTGATGCCCGCTGGCGGGCCTGAACGAATGGCGGGCCGTCCTGTGGGGGCGGCCCGCCTTCGACGGCGTCCTCGGCCCCCCCCGCCCCGTCACCCCCCATCGCGATGCTTCTGGGGGGGGCGGCCGGTGGGCGTCTCCGCGTCGTCCCCGGGCCGCGGTCAGACTGCGTCTACGCGGGGATGCGGAACGGCTCCGGCCGGCGTCCGTCCACGTCGGTGAAGCCGTAGTCGCGCGCCAGCCCGCCGGCGGTCAGCAGCGCGCCGGAGCGGGAGAGGACGTGCGGGTCGGCGGCCAGCGCGGCGACGGCGCGGCCCAGGTACTCCGGCGACTCGGTGGCGGACAGGTCGAACGGGGAGCGGGCGTGGGCGTCCATCACGCGCTCGGTGCGCATGAACCCGGGGGCAAGCGCCACGGACGCCACGCCGTACGGGCGCAGCTCCTCGGCCATGCCGAACGCCATGCGGGCCACGGCGGCCTTGGCCGTGTCGTACCACAGGTTGCCCAGGTATCCGCCGAACGCCCACGCGGTCGTTCCCACCACCAGCCCGCCCCGCTGGCGGATGAGGATGGGCGCGGCGGCGCGCGCGGCGACCATCTGCGCGCGCACGCCGGCCGTGAACATCTCGTCCCACCGCCGCGGGGGCTGCTCCCAGAAGGGGCCGTCGAACGGGGCGTCGGAGTAGCCCTCGTACCCGCCCCACGCGTTGTTCACCAGCAGGTCCAGCCGCCCCTCCTCCCGCCGCACGCGGGCGAACAGCGCCTCCACCTCCGCATCCTCCGTGTGGTCCACGCGGACCCCGACGCCGCGCCCTCCGGCGGCGGTCACCTCCTCCGCGGCGTCCTCCACCGTGCCGGGAAGCCCCTCCGTCCGCCTGCCTTCGCGCGTGCTGCGGCCCGTCACCCACACCGTCGCGCCCGCCTCGCCCAGCACCCTCGCGATCGCGCGGCCCGCGCCGCGGCTCGCGCCCGTGACGACCGCCACCCTGCCGCTCAGCGTGCCGACGTGCGGCGCCCTCGTGGTCATCTCCGCATCTCCCCGTTGCCGTTGACGGACCTGCCCCCCGCGAGATAAATAAATAGTCATTCACTCATGGTGTCAAGCGACTCCGTTCTCTCGCTCGTCGACGCGCGGAGGGGGGCGGAACCCGTAACGGACGAGGGGCGGCACCTTCGCGGCGCCGCCCCTCGATCGTCCTGCGGACGCCGGAGGATCAGGGCGCTCCGGAGTCGTTCGCCACCGCGGGAAGGGTGGAGGAGGGGAGAGGGAGGCGGATGCCGAAGAAGGGGAACCACGTCTGGTGCTGCAGGTTGTAGCTCACGCCGCCCTGCAGGTAGTCGCGAAAGACCGAGCCCACGATGCCGACGGCGAACTCGGGCGTGTCGTCCAGGTTGAAGTCCGGCGCCGACAGGTTGATGCCCAGCCCGGGGTTGAGCACCTCGGCGTATCCGGGGTGGCGGCGCGCCAGGCCCGTGTCCCAGAAGAACCGCTTGAGCAGGATGCTGTAGCCCGGAGCCGGGTGCCAGTTCTTCCCGCCGACCGCGCCCGCCTCGTCCGGATCCCGGTGGGCCCAGATCATTGCGACGGAGAGGTGGATGTGCGGCTCCGCACGCTCCACCAGGAACGTCTCGGATGCCAGCAGCTTCTCGCGCTTGTCGGGGCCCGTGGCGCTGAACCGCAGCACGAGCTGGTCGCCCGGGGAGCGCGCCCCCGCCGTCATGAGCGAGAGCTCGGTGGTCTCGGGCACGGAGCCCAGGTCCAGGCTCAGCACTTTGTCACTGAACTCCAGCCCCTCGGTTGCCAGGTCGCGGCCAGCGCCCACCTGCACCGCGGCCATGATCGGGGCCAGCGTGTGCACCACGCTGGTCTCGAGCTGGGCGCGGCAGGCCGCGGCTTCCTGGAGCGCCGCGGTCGCCGCCGCCGGAACGGTGGTGGGGGCGGACGTGCGGAGGAGGTCCGCGGTCTTCAGCCAGTCCTGCACGGCCTTCCACGACGCCGCGGCGTCCGCGCCGACCGCCGCCAGGTCGCCCGCCGAGGCCGCGCCGGCCGCGTAGCGGGTGCGAAGCGATTCCCACTGCTGGACCAGGGCGTTGGTCGTGCCCACGAACGGGCCGGTCTGGGGCAGCCCGGCTGCACGGGCGTTGTCCCGCGCCGTCGTGACGCACTGCACGCCCTGGTCGGCGGCCGTTCGCAGAGCGCTCCGCCACGCGTTCAGGCCGGCGAAGGGCGTGGCGGCTTCGTTTCGCTTCGCCGTGGCGGCCTCCTCGCGCAGCGCCTGAAGCTGCGCCGCCTGCTCCGTCGTGAGGATTAGCTGGTACGTGGGAACGACGCTGGCCTCCTGCGGCGTCACCGTGTCGAAGCCCGGCAGGTGCACCTCCTGCCGGCCCGCGTTCGTCATCAGCCACGCCCCCATCCGCACCGAGACCCCGCTGCGGGCCGCGATCCGCTCCACGTCCCCCTGCAAGTCCTGCAGGTGCCGTGCGGCTACGGCGAATCGAGTTGCGTACACCTCGACACTTGTCGGCCGGGTGTTCGCGGCGAGTGCAACCGCCTCCACCCGATCCAGTGAGTTATCGAACTTGCGCAGAAAGGCGGGGCTGGCCTCCCTCCGCCAGTCTCCCTGGTCTGCGCCCAGGGCGCGGTAGGCGGCCATCAAATCGACCTTCTCGGCCTCCGCCGGGCGGGCGGCGTAGGAGGCCTCCGCCGTGCGGACCCGCTCCAGATTCTCGTTCGCCGCCCGCAGCATCCGTGTGAAGAGCACGATATCGCGGGTGATGCTGTCCGGCAGTGCCAGCCCGCCTGCGGCAGCCATCAGTGCGTTCCGGTCGATCGCGATGCGGATGCGGCTGTTTACGTCCACGGCGCGGCTGTCGCTGCCCATGGGGTACGTCTTGCCGGTGTGCGTCACCTCGGTGAAGGTGAGGAGACGGGCGGGCGGGGCATCACGCTGCTGGGCTGCGGAGGGGACCGCCCCGGCCAGGAGCAGGGCCGCACTGGCCGCGGCCAGGATAGGGGTGCGCATCAGGAGGTCTCGGCCCTTTCCCACAGGGCGATCAGGTTGGCACGGGAGAGGGGGTCCTTGAAGGTGAGGAAATCGACCACGTCGCCGGACTGCAGGCCTACCGCCACGGCACGGACCCCCCCGCCGGCGCTCAAGTTGGTCTTCCGTGATCGCTTCTGGAGCACGGCGTACACGTCGGCGTCGGCGGGTGTCAGGATCAGCCGGCGCAGGGGACCGTTGCCCCAGAACTCGAACTGGTTCGCGGCTTCGCGGTCGCCCAGCACGACGACCCAGGCCATGCGTGTCGCGAGCTCGCGGTCCAGGTCCGCGGCCGCGGTAGGGCTTCCAGTCAGGTCTAGCATAGCGGTTTCAGGTGGGGGCTGTAGGTGGCGGCGCGGGCAAGATTGGGAAGGACTGCGGGGAGGCGATGCGAAGCTACTCCGCCGAACGGAAGCAGACAAGGTTTTCCGGTCCGGTCCAGGAGGCGAGGCCCTGGCGCTCCGGGTGGCCGTCGAGTATTCATGAGCGGTCATCCACTATCACCCACCACCAGCAGGCCTTCCATGCCCCGCCCGCGGACGATGGACGACGACGACGTGCTGGAGGCTGCCGGCCGCGCGATCGGGCGGATGGGCGCGGCGCGGCTGACGCTGGCGCACGTCGCGGAGGAGTCCGGCCTCTCCCCGTCCACCCTCGTCCAGCGCTTCGGTTCCAAGCGCGGGATGCTGGTGGCGTTCGCGAAGCGCGCGGCGTCCGCCGCCCCGGGAGTCTTCGAGCGGGCGCGGGAGGCGCACGCCTCTCCGCTCGCCGCGCTGCTGGGGGCGCTGGCGGCCATGGCGGAGGGGATCGACTCGCCGGAGACGCTGGGGAACCACCTGTCGCTGCTCCAGCTCGACCTGTCGGACCCGGAGATGGGCGGCCACGCCGCCGAGCACGCCCGCGCCACGCGCGAGGGAATCGCGGCGCTGCTGGCCCGCGCGGCGGAGGCGGGCGAGCTGGTGGTGGGCGACCCCGAGGCGGACGCGTGGCTCGTGAAGGCGGTCTACGACGGCGCGCTGATCGGCTGGGCGGTGGAGGGGGACGGCCCGGTGGACGTCTGGCTGCGCCGCGAGGTGGGGTCGCTGCTCGACGGATGGCGGCCCGCGGGTCCATAGGGGCCCCTTCGTGCCGTCGTCCCCACCCTTCGGACGACGGGCCCCGCCGCGGCGATTTCACGGAAGCCCCGGCGGTGCTACATTTCCGCGCTCGCGGCCCGACCCCCTCCCGGCACACGCTTCCAGCAGCCCCGCATGACCTCCGAGCCCCTCGCCCGTCCCGAGATGGACCTGCTCCGCCGCCTGGTGGAGCGGTCGCGTCCCCTGTCGCTGAACGAGATTGACGCGAACGCGCTGGCGGAGCTGGAGCGTCGCGGCCTGGTGGCGCGGCTGGGGGACCTGGTGCTGGCGAACAACGCCGCCCGCGCGGTGGCCGCGCAGGCCGACGCCGCGGCGAAGCCCGCACCGAAGGAGGCGCCTCCGGCCGAGGAGCCGGGCGAGGAGCCCGAGCTGAGCGACCGCCAGGCCGAGGTGCTGCGCAACCTGGTCCGCTCCGGCTCGGTCCCGGCCGAGGACCTGGACGGCCGCGTGCTGCGCGGGCTGAACGCGCGCGGGCTGATCGAGCAGGACGGCGCGCGCGTGCGGCCCACCGAGGCGGGGACGCGCTTCTACGAGCGCAACCTGCGCCGCCGCCGCCGCGCGCACGGCACCACGCCCACCGGCGACCCCCGCCGCGAGCGCGCCGAGGCCATCCGCGAGGCCGTGCGCCTGCTGGAGCAGAGCGCCCCCGGCGAGGAGCTGATCACCATCGGCGAGGACGGCCGCTGCACCGCCTCGCAGGCCCTCGCCGCCCTGCGCGAGCTGGCCGACCGCATCGAGGCCGGCGGCGACCCCCGCAAGCCGTCCCGGTAGCATCCTCCGCTTTCCTCTCCACTCTCCTCGCATCGTACAGACCTCGCCCCATAGCACGCTTCCGTCTCGCGCCGAGAGGACGAGGGAGCGACGCGGAGCTCACGGAGCTCACGGAGCTCACGGAGTTCGTGGAGTCGCGCGGGGGCATGGTCCCTCCGCGAACTCCGCGAACTCCGCGAACTCTCGGTTCCACTCCGCGCCTCTTCTCCCCGCTGTCGCCGGACGACGGCGAGAAGTCCCTTCGCGGAAACGACGGGAGACAGCGTTCCGGGAGGCTGAGGGTTCCTGTAGGTGCTCCAGACCGTGGACGGCCGATGCCGCCGCGGTGAGGGGCACGAGCCCCGCAGGGGGCTCCGCGGCGGGGGCGCGTGGTGCGTCCCGGCGCGTGCACTTTCGAGGGAACCCAATGATCTCGCGTTACTTCCGCGCCGCCCTGCCGGCCGCGCTCCTGCTCTCCGCCCCCGCCGTGACCGCCGCGCAGTCGGGCGTGGTGAGCGGCGTCGTCGCCGACTCGGCGGGGCGTCCGCTCTCCGCCGTGACCGTGGCCATCCAGTCGGGCGCCGCCCGCGTCGCCTCGGGGCGCAGCGGGGCGGACGGCGCCTTCCGCATCGCCGGGGTGGCGCCGGGGCGGTACACGCTCCTGGCGTCGCTGCTGGGCTACGCCACCCACCGCGCCACCGAGGTCGTCGTTCCCGCCGGCGGCGGGGCCGTGCAGGTGGGGACGGTGCGGCTCCGCCCCGCGCCGCTCCTGCTGCAGGAGCTCACCGTGTCCACCGAGCGATCCAACGTGGGGGTCGCGGCGGACCGCAACATCTACACGACGCGCGACATGCCGGTGTCCTCGGGCGGCGTGGCCACCGACGTCCTGCGCAGCGTGCCCGAGCTGGAGGTGGACGTGGAGGGCGGCGTGCAGCTCCGCGGCACCTCGGCGCAGATCCACGTCAACGGCCGCCCCGCCGCCATGTCGGGCGAGGCGCTGCAGCTCTTCCTGCAGCAGCTCCCGGCGGACCGCATCGACCGCGTAGAGGTGATGGCGAACCCCTCCGCCCGGTACGAGGCCGAGGGCGCGGGCGGGATCGTGAACGTGGTGCTGAAGAAGGACGTGGAGCTGGGGACCAGCGGCAGCGTGTTCGCCACCGGCGGCACCCGCGGAGAGGCGGGCCTGGGCGGCCGCGTGAGCCGCCAGCGGGGGGCGCTCTCCCTCTCCGGGGCCGGTTTCCTGCGCCGCTCGTCGCGCAGCACCAGCAGCTACGACCTGCGCCAGAACCTGCTGGCCGACCCCACCACCTTCCTGCGCCAGGACTCCGGCGGCGACCGGGACGCGCTGGCGGGGAGCCTGGAGGGCTCCGCCGAGCTGCGCCTGGGCGAGCGGTGGACGACCTGGGCCGAGGCGTCGCTCTTCCGCAGCGGCTTCGACGCCGACGCGCTCACCGTGTACACGCGGATGGACGAGGCGCTGGACCCGGTCTCGCGCTTCGACCGGCTGTCGGTGGACCGCGGCAGGCAGCTCTCGTTCGACGGCACCCTGGGCCTGCGCCGCACCTTCGGCGGCGACGACCACGAGCTGACGCTGGAGGTGGACGCCGAGCTGGGCGACGAGGACGAGCGCCGGCGCATCGTGCGGCGCGCACTGGCCCTGACCGGCAGCGAGGCCGATCCCACCGACCTGACGCTGGAGGACGTGGAGGAGGGGGAGCGCGAGGTGGCGCTGGAGCTGGACTACGTGCGCCCCTGGGGACAGGGCGGGAAGATCGAAGCCGGCTACCGCGCCCGGCTGGCGGACACCGACGAGGAGCGCGCCGGCGCCGTGCACCCCGGCGGCCAGGAGGGCGCCGCGCCCGAGCTGGACGTGACCGGCTACGACCTGCGCGAGCGCGTGCACTCCGCGTACGTGACGCTGGCGCGCGGCTTCGGCCCGCTGCTGGTGCAGGGCGGCCTGCGCGCCGAGCACGCGTCGCTGCGCCTGGAGCCGCTCGAGGGCGGCACGGTGGAGCGCAGCCACCCGGACCTGTTCCCCAGCGCCAACCTGCGCTACGACCTGGGCGGCGGCCGCGAGGTGCGCCTCTCGTACGCGCGCCGCATCCGCCGTCCGCGGGCGTGGGTCCTCTCGCCCGTGAACCGCTCCAGCGATCCGCTCACCCGCGTGGTGGGGAACCCGGAGCTGCAGCCGCAGGACGTGCACTCGGTGACGTTCGAGGCCGGCTGGTCGGGGGCGCTGGGCTCCCTCCGCCTCTCCCCGTACTACCGCCGCACGGTGGACGAGTGGACGCAGATCCGGCGCGTCGACGCGCAGGGCGTCTCCACCCGGACCTGGGACAACCTGGCGTCGGTGGATGCGTACGGCTCGTCGGTCACGGCGTCGCTGCGCCCCACGCGCGGGATCAGCGGGCACGTGAGCGTGAGCGGCGCGCGCGAGGTGCGCCACGGGGGCGACCTGTCGGTGGCCGACGCCTCCGGCACCTCCATGCGCTGGAACGTCCGCGGCAACGTGAGCGCCCGCGCCTCGCGCACGCTGGCGCTGCAGGGGATGATGTTCTGGAGCCCCGCCCGCGACGTGCCGCAGGGGCGCGTCTCCTCCATGCTGATGACGCACGTGGGCGCGCGCCAGCAGCTCCTGGGCGAGCGGCTCACCGTCAACCTGATGGTCACCGACCCGCTGGACCTGCAGCGCACCTCCTTCGAGGCGCGCGACCCCACCTTCCTGCAGGTCGGGCGCAGCAGCTTCCGCGCGCGGAGCGGGGTCCTGACCCTCACCTACACCTTCGGCCGCGCCGCCCGCGCCCGCGACCGCGACCCGTCCCGCGACCGCCCCGACGACGAGCCGCAGCAGGAGCCCGAGGAGCCCATGCTCACGCCCTGATCCCGCGCATCGCACACGAGGAGCCCCGGACCCGCGTCGGTCCGGGGCTCCTCGCGCTTCCGCCAGAGCCCGTTCGTTTCCGCCGAGGACTTCTCCCCGTCGTGCGACGAGGAAGCACGTGAAAGACGTCGGTCATGGACGAGACGTAGGGCTGCTCGGCGATCCAGTCCCGTTCCACCTCCCCTCGGGAGGCGGCCCTTCGGGTGAGAGGACGGAGGGCGGAGGGATCCAGCCCCTCCGCCCTCCGCGTTCTCCTCGCCTCCGCGTGGGACCCCTCCTCGCCCGAGGTCAGCGCGGAGCGGGTGCCTCGATCGTGACCCGGTCCGTGCCGCCCCGCCCGAACGTCTCGGGCGAATACATCTCCTCCGCCCGCGGCGGCGGGACGATGAAGATCCCGGGCGTGGTGGCCCGCGCGACGTACGAGTAGGTGTGCGTTCCCGCGCGGACCTGCGTGGCGAAGGCCTCGGCGCGGTCGTCGCGCAGGTTCTGGTGCTCGAACCAGCTCCAGCGCCACCACCAGCCCCAGCCCCACCCCGACAGGTCCTGGTCGACCGTCAGCACGTTCCCCGGGCGCCCGCGCCCGGGGGCGGGCGTGGCGGGCGGCACTCGGCGCGTGCCCTGCAGCTCCGCGTTCACCGCCTCGAAGCCGGCCGGGAGCGGGTCCACCAGCGCCACGTGCACCCGGCGCGCGGGCACCGTCATGGTCACCGTCACCCGCACGCGGACGCCGGCCTTCACCACCCAGCGCCCGTCGGGCGCGCGGCGCACGTCGGTGGAGTCGTCCACCGCCTCGTAGGTGCGCTCCACCGAGAAGCCCCGCGACAGCGGCACCACGTCCAGGTCCCGCGGCGCGTACCGCAGCCCCGCGCGCCAGTACATCCGCCCGGTGCCCTCCTTCCCCAGCGTCAGCGTGGTCTCGCGCCCGGCCGCGCCCAGGGCGCGCATGGGCACCTCCAGGTGGAAGCGCTCCGTGGTCCGCCCGCGGAAGGCGTGCTCGCCCGCGAAGCGCTCTCCCAGCCACACCCGCGCCAGGAAGTCGGGCGTGGCGCGCTCGTACGCCCGGAAGTAGCGGTCCAGCGCCAGCAGGATCCACACGTTCTCCTGCGTGTTCAGCCAGCGCCCGGCCCGCCGCGAGCCGAGCAGCCCACGGACCGTCTTGGGGATCAGGTCGCTGGTGGAGTCGGCCGCCATCAGCGCCTCCAGCACCACCCCGTCGGTGCGCCGCGACGAGTGCAGAAGCAGGTACTCGCCGTCCTCGTAGCGGGTGGCGAAGGTGGCGGTGGACGCCGTCTCCGTGGCCCGGTTGCGCAGGACGCGAAGGAGCTGCGCCTGGATGGCGGGCTCCTGCCCGCCCTCGGCGATCGTGGTCAGCAGCCAGGCGGCGCTCTCCGCCGTCAGCGAGTCGGCGCCCAGCCGCTCGGCCATGATCCTCGCCTGGCCGGCGGCCGCTCGGTCGCCCAGCTTGCCGCGCGTGTACACCGCGTACGTCTGGATCGCGCGGCGCACCGAGACCGGGTACCACGCCGGCATGTGCCGGTCGACCTCGCGCAGGTAGCGCT
Organism: Longimicrobiaceae bacterium; assembly: GCA_030146875.1. GTDB lineage: Bacteria > Gemmatimonadota > Gemmatimonadetes > Longimicrobiales > Longimicrobiaceae > JASLAX01. The sequence goes on along the minus strand of JASLAX010000117.1, from coordinate 17,104 downwards.
GCGACCGCTGGATCATCGCCTCCGGCACCGCGTACCCCTTCTCCCTGGCGCGGGCCAGCGCGTGCGCCACGTGCACCGAGACGTACGGCCACGACTCGTCGCCGCGCTCCCAGAAGGGGAAGCCTCCGTCGTCGTTCTGCAGCGCGGCGAGGAGGCGGATGTCGCGCTCCACCGATGCCCGCACCGAGTCCGCCGACGGCAGGCCCGGGGCCCGGAAGGCGGACATCACGTCGCGCAGCGCCGCCACGGCCATGAGCCGCGACGCGATCTGCTCGCTGCACTCGTACGGGTAGCGCGTCAGGTACAACACCGCGTCCGTCAGCTCCTGCAGGGCGGTGGAGGAGGTGGTGACCTCCAGCCCGCCGAAGCTGGGGATGGCGTCGGCCGGCACCCGCAGCGGCAGCACGGCCGGGCCCTGCCCGTCGTCCACCGTGCCGTGGGTGGCGAACGACTCCGTCGTGGCGGGCGTGTAGACGGGAAGCGTGAGCTCCGCCGCGTCGCCGTTCCGCCCCGAGGCGGCGACGATCTGCACGTGGGCGGGGCCGGCCTGCGTGGCCTCGGCCGCGAAGCGCACCTCCACCCGGTCGCCCGCGGGCACCGTCACCCGCTTGCCGGCCTCCGCCAGCGAGAGGCCGGACGCGCGCACCGCCACGTCCACCGTCATCGGCGCCCCCGTCTGGTTCTGCAGCACCACCGGCAGGTCGAAGCGGTCGCCGAAGTTCAGGAAGCGGGGGGCGGAGGGCCGCACCATCAGCGGCTGCCGCGCCGTGATCCCCGACTCGCCCGTCCCGAATCGCTGCTCCCCGTGCACCGCCACCGCCATCACCCGGTAGCGGGTGAGGTTGGAGGGGAGGGTGAAGGGCACCGAGATCCGGCCCCCCGCGTCCGTCGTCGCCGCCGCCACGAACACCGCGAGCGGGACGAAGTTGGCGCGGACGTTGATGGCGGGCCCCGGCCGTCCCGCGGCGTCGGCCATCGCGCCCGTCGCCGCCTGCGCCGCCGGCGCGGGGGGCGCCATCGGGCTGGGCGGCGGCGGCGGCGCCACGACCGCGGGGGGGGCCATCATGTCCGAGCCGCTCCGCTGGCGCGACTCCGCCACCGCCCCCGTCACCACCAGCGCGTTGAGCTGCGTCGCGTCCCCCTCGGGGTTGCGGCTCAGGATGGAGATGCGCAGCGCCGGGTGCGCCTCGCCGCCGGCCACCCGCACCGACATCTCCGCCCGCCCGTAGTCGGCCCGCTCCACCACCAGCGTCCACGTCCCCGCGCCCACGCCCTGCAGGCGGAAGCGCCCCGCCGCGTCCGTCGTGGCCGCGCGGTCGGTGCCCTCCAGCCGCACCGTCGCGCCGCCCACGGGCTCCTGCGTCACCGCGTTGCGCACCGTTCCCACCAGCGTCCCCACCGCGGGCGTGAAGTCCCGCGGCACGGGGACCACGTCCTTCCGCGAGTGGCGCGCGCTGATGTTGGTGTGGCGGTACGGGTAGAAGACGTTGAGCGGGTCGGGAAGGTCGTAGCCCGCCAGCGCCAGCACCGACTCGTCCACCACCACCAGCGCCACCTCGGCCCCCGCGACGGGGCGGCCGCCGTGGTCGCGCACCTCCACGTCCACGCTGGACGTGCCCTCCGGCGTCATGGCCGTGTCGCGCGGCGTCACCGCCAGCTTCAGCGCGCGCGTCACCGGCGGGACGCGCAGCTCCAGCGCCCCCGCCGCATGGTCGATCCCGCTGGCGGAGTCGCGCGGGCGGCCGTCGGCCGCCGACGAGCCCACGATCTCCACCCGCAGCCCCACGTTGGGCACGTCGCGCTCGCCGATGGGCACGGCGACCGAGACGGTGGGCTCGTCGGAGCGGAAGGAGCGCGTCTCCTCGATGCTCCCGCGGGTCACCGCCAGCACGCCGCGCGCGGGGAAGAAGGGCAGGCGCAGGAGGATGCGCGCCGTGTCGCCCGGCCGGTACGTCTCGCGGTCGGCCACCATCTGCACTTCCGCCTCCTTCTCGGGCTCCTGCCCCGGGATCGCCGCCTCGCCCGAGACCCAGAGGCCCAGCCGCGAGCGCGAGGGGCGGCCGGCGGCGTCGGTCGTGCGCGCCGTGACGCGCCAGCGTCCCCCGGCGGGGGTGCGGAAGGCGCAGGGGAGCGGCGTGGCGGCGCTCACCACGCGGCACTCCTGCACGTCCTCCATCTTCTCCTCCCACTCCCCGCCCACCATCCGCCCGGCGACCCGCTCCGCCCGCACCTCCACCGTGCGGCCCACCACGGCCTTGCCGTCGATCCCCACCGCCGCCACCTGCACCTCGATGGGGGTGCCGCGCGGCATCCACTGCCGGTCGGTGCGCAGACCGGCGTACACCTCGGCCGGGTGCACCAGCAGGGAGCCGTTGGCCGTCCACGTCTGCCGGTTCACGTCGGTGATGGTCGCCTGCACCGCCAGCGTGGAGGGGTTCGGCGGGTCCGCGCGGTCGAAGTCGATGCGCAGGACGTGGGCTCCCGCGGCGTCGGTGCGGCCGTCCAGCCCCGGCGCGGTGAAGCGCACGCCGTTCCCGCGCTCCCACCAGTCGCGCGCGGCGCCGAACGACCACCCCTCCCACCCGGGGGGGGTGAAGTGGGCGTCGATGGACGTGGCCTCCCAGCGCGTGGCGGCGCCGGGGAGCGGTCCGCCGGCCAGGTAGGCCGCCTTCGCGGTGAGCTCCGCGTGCCCGCCCACCACGTGCGGCCCGGGGGGCACGTCCATCGACACCGTGAACTCGGGCCGCCGGAACTCCTGCACCTGGAAGCCCAGGTGCCCGCGGTTCGCCAGGGAGTCGGCCACCATGTGCACCTGCAGCGACCCGCCGCCCAGGTTGGAGCCCTGGGGCACGGTGAACCGCCCGTCGAAGCCGCCCAGCGCCGTCAGGCGCGCCGTCCCCGTGGCGACCTGGTTCCCCTGCGGGTCGGCGGCGCGCCAGCGGACCTCGGCGCCTTCGCGCGCCGCCATCGTGGGACCTTCCCGCCCCGCGTCGCGCATCCATCCCTTGAAGCGCACCTCCTCGCCGGGGCGGTACAGCCCGCGGTCGGTGAAGAGGTACCACGACCGCCCGCGCCCGCGTCCCTGGCGCGCCCAGCTCGCCCACTCGCCCTCGCCCTGCTCGGGGAGCAGCGCCACGTCGGCGCCGGAGCGGACCAGCAGCGCCTGCCGCTCCTGCCGCTTCCCCGGCAGTGGCAGCATCGCCAGGCCCCGGGCGTCCGTCGTGGCGGGCGCCGCTCCCTGGATGGAGACCTGCGCGCCCGCCACGGGGGCGCCGTCGGCCAGCGAGGCGGCCCAGACGAGCAGCGAGTCGCCGTCCGCCAGCGCCACCAGGCCGGTGCGCGTACCCTGCACCCACTGGTAGATCCCGCCGCGCCTCTGGTCGGCGCTCCCGGACACGGGCTCGATCGCCACCAGCGCGTGCCCCAGCCCGCCGTCCATCGCGGGCCCCACGTCCACCGTCGTGGCCACCGCCGCCCCGTGCGCCCCGCCCGGCGACACCTCGCGGGACGACACCTCCGTCCCCGGGAGCGGGGCGGGGCCGCCGTCGCGCGGGCGGCGGATGCCGGCCGAGAACCGGGCCCAGCTCTCCGGGGTCACGCGGTGCACCCGCACCCGTACCCGGCCCACGTCGCTGCTCAGGAAGGTGACGCGCGGGGGGCCGGCCGGGTCCAGGATCACCATGCTGCCGCCGGGGGTCCACACCCGGCCGGCGCCGGTGCCCACGCGGATGGAGATGGGGCGCGTGTCCCCCAGCCGCTGCGCGAAGCGATCGCGGATCTCGGGGGAGAGGAAGATGCGGTAGGTGGTCTCGGGCGCCGTCTGCCCGCGGATGACGATGGTGGTGCCGGAGACGTCCACCGCCATCCCGGGGATGGCCGGCTCCACCCGCACGCGGCCGGTACGCCACCCCACCGTGTCCAGCGGGTTGGTCATCTCGATCGCGAACGGCTGCCCGGGGGCGCACCCGCCGCCCCACCCGCAGCGGCTCGTCCGCACGCGCAGCGGTCCGTAGGTGCGGAACGCGAACTCCTGCACGGTGGTCGTGCGCCGCGGCCCCTCGGCCGACGGCGTTCCCGGCCCCACCTCCACGTTCACCTGCGACGCGGACGGCAGGGGGGAGGCGGGGACCAGCGCGATCCAGCGTCCCTCGGGCAGCCCGCGCACGCGGGCGCGGGCGTCCTCGTCCGCCTGCACCTCGGCGGCGGTGGCCACGCGGAGCGCCACGGCCGTGCCCGCGGATCGGGCGCGCACCGTGGGCAGCACGGCATCGGCCGAGACGCGCTGGTCGAAGGCGATCACGATCACCGGCCGCAGCCCGGTGGCCTGGCCGTTGGGCCACGAGCCCACCACGCGCGCCGCCGGGGTGCCGAACGTCCACCGCACCCCCTCGCCCATCACCCCGCCCGTGGCCGAGCGCGCCCCGGCGGGGACCTCCACCACGTACTCGGTGGCCATGGGCAGCCGGCCGCGCGGCTCGAAGACCAGCGTGCGCACGTCCAGCCAGCGCCAGCGCCCCGGGGGCTGCGGCGACATCCGCACCGGCACCGCCGCGGCGTCCGTCTCGGAGACGGAGGAGAGCGGCACCATGGGCTGCGAGAACGACACGACCACGCCGGCGCCGACCGCCACCTCGCCCTCGGGCCCGCGGCGCGTCACCGTCAGCGGGGCGGGGGCGGGCGTCCGCGGGCGTTCCGGCGAGGCCTCGGGCGCCGGGAAGCCGGCGACCACCGTGGCCCCGGCGCGGGGCGTGGGAAGCGTGCGCGCGGGGAAGTGGAACGAGTCCGCCGCCGTCCTCTGCACGGGGAGCGCGCGGGCGCGGGCGAGCAGCGCCGCCACCTGGGCCTCGGTGAGCCGCGTGCCCGCGACCGCCCGCTCGGCCGCGGACGCCGCGGGACCGGTCCCGCGTCCCTCGCTCAGCCGGTAGCGCAGGCCGATGGTGTCCGGCGCCGTGGCGCCCACGACCATGCCGCGGGCGTAGAGGGGCGCCACGCGCACGCGCTCCTGCGCGCCCGCGGCGGCCGGAACGAGGAGCAGGGCGAGCACGGCGGGGACCAGGCGGCGGACGGCGTACGGAAGCATGCGACCGGGGTGGTGCGGGGAGGCGGGCAGCGCGGACGGCGCGCGGCTCCGGGACGGAACGAGCGGGGACGGGAACGTCTGACCGTTCCGTCCCCGCGCAATGTGTGCCGCCGGGCAGGATCGCGGCAAGGGAGCCGCCCCTCCACGGGCGGAACTCCGTGCCGCCCGGGCGCTTCTCGCCGCCCGCGCCGCGGGCGGAACGTGCGGTCGGGCGGGGAGGCCGGGCGCGGAGAACGCCTCGGTGTCCACCCCCGGGCGTGGCCGCCGTCCTCCCGCGGGGGCGGGCGAGGCGACGGCCACCGTGCCCGCCCCGGCGGGGCGATGGCCCTTCCGCCTCCTCCGTACGCTCTCAACCGGCCTTTGGGAGTGATCGGAGGGGGCGGAGCGGCGTGGCCCCGCGCCGTTCCCACGGCGCCGCCGACGCCTTTCGCCGCGGGTGAGGGGAGGCCAGGGCGGCGGCGTCGGCGTGTGGAAATTGTACTAACATTTCCGGACCATACCCGTTGACGGAGGGCCGCCGCTTCCCTTACCTTTGCTTTCCCCCACCGGGCGCCGCCCGGATCCACCCTTCCACAACCGGAGGTCCCATGCAGTCCTTCACCCAGATCGACCGCGGCACCATCGAGGAGCCCATCGACCTGCAGGTCGAGGTGGTCGACGGGAAGTTCCTGGCCGACACGCAGCCCTGCTACGCCTGCGGCTCGGCGGCCGTCGAGCCCCAGGGCAGCACCCTGCAGAAGCTCATCAACATCCTGTTCTGATCGACAGCCGGTCGGGGAGGGGGCCCCCAGGCGCCCCTCCCCGCCGGGCGCGCCTCCGCACCGCATCCCCCGAAAGCGCTCCCATGAGCTCCTCGCCCGCCACCGCGACCCTTCCCGCCGACGGTCTGGCAGCCCTGCCCAGGCTGGGCGTGGGCATCCTCCACAACGCCTCGCTCACTCCCATGCTGCGCGATGGGATCGACCTGGTCGACTACGTGGCGGTGATCCCGGACCGCTTCTGGATGGACGAGGGGATGGGCCGGCCGGACCGGTTCAAGGAGGTGGCCTCGTCGGTGGAGACGGTGGACTGGATCGCCGCGCGCCGCCCGCTGGTGGGGCACAGCGTGGGGCTCTCCATCGGCAGCGCCGAGATGTTCGACGTGGAGCACGTGGAGCAGGTGGCCCGCTGGCGCGAGCGCTACCGCATGCCCTGGCACTCCGACCACCTCTCCTTCCTGCGGGTGAAGGGGCTGGACGCGCACTCCGAGTTCGCCGGCGTGGCCCTGAACGTCCCCTACGACGAGGAGGTGCTGGACCTGGTGGCGGAGCGCGTGAAGCACGTCCAAGGGCGCAGCCCCGTGCCGTTCCTGCTGGAGAACAACGTGTACTACGTGGACCTTCCGGAGCAGGAGATGACCGAGCCCGAGTTCCTGAACCGCCTCACGGAGCGCACCGGGTGCGGGATCCTGCTGGACATCCACAACGTGCACTGCAACGCCGTGAACCACGGCTTCGACGCGCGCGCGTTCGTCCACGCGCTGGACCTGTCCCGCGTGGTCGAGGTGCACGTGGCCGGCGGAATGGAGCTGGCGGGGATGTACAACGACGCGCACAGCGGTCCGGTGGCCGACCCGGTGTGGGAGATCCTGGACGAGGTGGTGGCCGCCGCTCCCAACCTGTGCGGGATCACCTTCGAGTTCGAGGAGACGTACTTCCCCCTGCTGGGGGCCGAGGGCGTGCGCCGCGAGGTGCGGAAGGCGCGCGACGCCTGGGAACGCCACCACTAGGAGGCCCGCCGTGTCGCTCCTCGGATTCCAGCTCGCCATGGCCCGCCTGGCCGCCTCTCCCGCGCTGTGCGTGGAGGTGCGCCGCGACCCCGCGCCGTTCCTGGACGGCTTCGACCTCACGGAGCGCGAGCGGCGCCGCGTGGCCGACGCCGCGGCGCAGCGGGGGATGCAGGTGCACTGCACCCTGTACCGCGCGGGCCGCATCGGCCAGATGGTGGCCGTCCTGCCGCTGAGCTGCTTCCTGCTGGGGGACCACTTCCGGCGAGAGGCGGAGGCGTTCTGGGAGCGCCACCCCCACCCGGACCCCATGTCCCCGCGGGAGCTGCCCCGGTGGGCCGCCTTCCTGCACGACCGGCTCCGGGCCGGGGCGCTGGACAGCCCCTACCTGGCCGAGGTGGTGGGCTACGAGATGGCGCACTTCCAGGTGGGCATGGCGCCGCCCCCGGCCCCGGGCCTGGATTCTCCCGGGGCGGAGGGCGGGCCGCTGCGCCTGGACCCCCGCCTGCGGGTGGTCCCCTTCCGCCACGACCCCGTGCGCCTGCTCCGCTACCTCACCGAGCGCCGCCCGCCGCCGTACGCGGACTTGGAGGAGGGCGAGTTCAACCTGCTGGTCGACGGCCGCGGCCTGGAGCGCGTCAGCGGTGCCATCACGCCCTCGCTGGCCCGGGCGCTGCGGGCGGTGGAGGATGGGACCGCGCTCTCGTCCGAGAACGAGCGCGTCCTGCTCTCCGCCGGGCTGGTGGTCCGCGCTCCCGCCGCGGAGCCGGTCGGGGCGGCGTAGGCCGTCCCCCGCCGCGACCGCCGTCGGCCTCGGCTCCGGACGAAGACCAGGGCCTCCCGCCGCGGGAGGCCCCTCTCCGTCGTACGCTCTCCTTCCGACTCCGGGCCGGGCTCACGCACCACCCCGTTCCGCCGCGGTGTGCGGCACGTGCCTTGCCCTCCGCCACGGATGGGGACTTCTGCACCCGAACGAGGGGGCGTTCGATGGACATCCTGACCTGGATCATCGTGGGGCTGGTCGCGGGCGTGCTGGCGGGCCTCCTGGTGGGTGGCGTGGGGCTGATCGGCGACATCGTGGTGGGGATCGTGGGCGCCTTCGTGGGCGGGTGGATCTTCTCGCAGCTCGGCGTCAGCACTCCGTTCAGCGGGCTGGCGGGTACGATCTTCACGGCCTTCATCGGCGCCGTGGTGCTGCTGGTGATCCTCCACGCCGTGATGCGGGCCCGAACGGGGCGGCGGACGTAGACCACGACCGGCATTGCCGGCGGATGGACGGAGGGGGCCTCCCGCGGCGGGAGGCCGCCTCTCGTCTTCCCTCCCCGTCGCGCGCGTCGAACGCCTCGCACCCCGACGCCGGGCAGGGGACCCCGGTCAGCGCGGGGCGTCGCCGCCCAGCGGGAGCGTGAGGGAGACGGCCACCCCGCCGCCGCCGGGCGCCGGGGCGATGCGCGCTCGCGCCGAGGCGCTCACTCGCTCCCAGCGGGAGCCGGGGGCGATGGCGCCGACCACGGCGCCGGCCGCGCCGCCCAGCCCGCCCAGCCCGATCCCCGCCAGCAGGGCCTTCTCCTCCGCCGTGAAGACGATGAAGCCCTCCTCGTCGTCGCCCTCGGCCAGGCCGATCGCCAGGCCCGTCACCGCGCCGATCACCAGGCCGATGCCGAAGCCGCGCACCGCGCCGCGGCCCCGCGCGCGCGGGCGCCGCACGTCCAGCCGCTCGATGGTGGAGAGGGGGACCAGGAAGGTCGAGGAGTCCGCCAGCGCCCCCAGCTCCAGCGAGTCGCCGCGCACCCCCCGCAGCACGAACGCGCCGCGGGCGGTGGGGGAGAGGACGCGCACGCGGTCCCCCACGCTCGCCTCCTGCGCCGCGGCCGTCGCGGGCAGGAGAAGGGCGGAGGCCAGGAGCAGGGAGAACGCGAGAGCGACGGTGCGGATGCGCATGCGGGATGTCTGCTGGTCGCGAACGCGGGTCAGGCGCCGGGGCGCTTGACCAGGAAGCACACGTCGTCCGCGAAGCGGTCGATGCGTGCGGTCGAGGAGCGGGCGGAGAGGTAGTCGTGCACCGCCCGCGTGCAGCCGTCCCACACGTGGTAGTCGTCCAGCACGATCAATCCGCCGTCGACCACGTGGGGAAAGAGGTGGGTGAGACAGCTCGTGGTGGACTCGTACCAGTCCGCGTCCAGCCGCAGCAGGGCGATCCCCCCCGCCGGCGGCTCCGCGCCGGGGAGCGTGTCCTGGAAGAAGCCGCGCACCAGGCGGTGCGGTGGGGAGCCGGCGCGGCGCATGGCCTCGCGCGCCCACGACTCCTCCGCGCGGCAGTTGTCGTGGTAGCCGGGAGAGGCCGTGTCGGCCTGCCAGGCCCGCGCCGCCTCGCCGTCCACGTCGCCCGCGGGGGGCAGCCCCTCGAACGAGTCGAAGAGCCAGTACTCGCGGCCGGGCCCCAGAAGCGCCGCGATCCCGCCGATCATCCCGCCGCGCCACACGCCGCACTCCACCACCGCGCCGGCCACGGAACGTACCCGTTCCGCGAGAAGCAGGTTCCGGACGTAGCTCCCCCGCGGCACCATCGTCAGGTCGCGAAAGCGCCGGTGGATGCGGACCGCCCGCGCCGTCGCCGCGGCGTGGCGGGCCGCGCGGGCGGCGCGGGAGAACGGAGCTTCCAAGCGGATCTCTCTCGTGGATGCGGAGGCGGAGCGCCGGCGGAGGAGCGGCCGCGCGGCGTCGTCCGGAGGGTCCGGAGAGGGCGCCGTTCGTCCTGCGGGTGGACGCCTGATCTTCGCCGCGCCGGCGCGGGCCGTCAACCGCGCCCTCTCGCGGCCCAGCGCGCGGACGGCGACGCTCTCCGCCGGCGGGAGCGCCGGGGCCTCCACGCCCGTGCTCCGCCACCCACCCCCTCCGGGCCGAGGCTCTTCGCCTCCCCGTGGAGGCGGGCGAGCGTGCGGGCGACCGTCCGTCCGCGGATTCGTTGACTTCGCGGAGCGGCGGCTTTAGGTATGGCGGATGGCGGGGCGGCATCCGCGCCCGCCCGCCCGCGGCGCCCGCGGACCCACCTCGACGGAGGCACCATGACCGAGTACCGTCCCGCCCTGATCCCCATGGACCAGCTCACCGACGCCACGCAGGCCGGCGTGAGCCTGGCGCTCCAGGACCGCACCATCGAGCCGCCCACGGTGAACCACGCCCTCTCCGAGCCGTTCGCGATCATCATCGGCCGCATGGATCCGTAGGTTCAGCCCCACGCCGTGCACCACCGGAGGCGAGAGAGGCCGGCCCCGCGTGTGGAGGCCGGCCTCTCGTCTTCCTTCGGCGCGGGGAGACGCCGCGCGCGTCAGATGTGCAGCGCGTGCCCCAGCGACGCGAGCGCGGCCTCGGCCACGGCCTCGGAGAGCGTGGGGTGCGGGTGCATGGCGCGGTCCATCTCCTCGGCGGTGGTCTCCAGGTGCCGGCCCACCACGAACTCCGCGATCAGCTCCGTGGCGTGCGGCCCCACGATGTGGGCGCCCACCACCTCGGAGTACTTCTTCTCGCGGATCACCTTCACGAAGCCCTCGGTCTCGCCCGCGGTGAGGGCGCGGCCGTTGGCCGTCCAGGGGAAGACGCCCACGTCGATGTCCAGCCCCTTCTCGCGCGCCTGCTCCTCGGTGAGGCCCACCGAGGCGACCTCGGGGTGGCAGTACGTGCAGTTGGGGATGTTGGCGTAGTCGATGCCCGCGTGGGCGTCGCCGTGGATGGCCTCGATGCAGGCCACGCCCTCGTGCGAGCCCTTGTGCGCCAGCAGCGGCGGCCCGGCCACGTCGCCGATCGCGTACACGCCCTCGGCGGTGGTGCGCATCTGCCGGTCCACCTGGATGAAGCCGCGGTCGGTGAGCTTCACCCCGGCCTTCTCCAGCCCCATGTCCTCCACCAGCGGCGCCCGGCCGATGGCGGAGAGCACCCGCTCCGCCTGCACCACCTGCGTCTCGCCCTTCGCCGTGGTCACGGTGAGGGCGACGCCGTCCTTGCCGACCTCCGCCTTCTCCAGCTTGGCGCCGGTGAGGATGGTCATCCCCCGCTTGCGGTAGCTCTTCTCCACCACGGCCGAGCAGTCGCGGTCCTCCAGCGGCAGGATGCGGTCGGCCATCTCGATGATGGTGACCCTGGTCCCGAACGCCGCGTGCACGTCCGCGAACTCGCAGCCGATCGCCCCCGCGCCGATGATGGCGAGCGTCTTCGGCGGCTCCTGCGCCATCATGGCGTCGGTGGAGTCCCACACGCGCTCGTGGTCGATCTTCAGGAACGGCAGGTCGCGCGGGCGCGAGCCGGTGGCGACGATGACGTGCTTGCCGGTGACGGTCTGCGTCTTCCCGTCCCTGCCCGTCACCTCCACCTTGCCGCCGCCGGCCAGGCGGCCCCGTCCGGCCACGTGGGTGACCTTGTTCTTCTTGAACAGGAAGCCGATCCCCTTCACCAGCCGGTCGGAGACCTGGCGCGAGCGCTTCACCGCCTGGGCCAGGTCCGTCTTGATCTCGCCCACGGTCACGCCGAACTCCCTGGCGTGCCCCAGGTGGGTGATCATGGCGGCGCTCTCGAGCAGCGCCTTGGTGGGGATGCACCCGATGTTCAGGCAGACGCCGCCGAGGTTCCCCTCCTCGACGCACGCGGTGCTGTATCCCAGCTGGGCCGCCTTGATGGCGGCGACGTAGCCGGCGGGACCCCCGCCGATCACGACGATGTCGAAGCTCGTGTCCGCCACTCTGCACCTCGGGTGGGTGTTGGTTGCGCTCGTGCCGCGCCCGCCGGGCACATGGCCGGCCGCGGGCCGCGGGCCGACAAAGTAGGACCGCGCCCACGGGGGGGCAACGCCGCGTCACGCCTCTTGCTTAGGCGTGCTACGGGGAACGGGTCACCACTTCAGGAGGCGGCGGATGGGTCGTGTCGAGAGCGGGGCGAGGAACGCGGCGCGGGAGGCCGCGCCGTGGGTGGAGCGGCTGGCGCGCCTGGGGTACGCGGCGAAGGGGCTGGTCTACCTGCTCATCGGAGGCATCGCCGTGCGCGCCGCCCTGGGGAAGGGCGGCGGGGTGGAGGGCTCCTCGGGCGCGCTGCAGGCGCTTCCCGACGGGACGGCCGGGCGGGTCCTGCTGCTCGCGGTGGCGCTGGGGCTGGCGGGCTACGCGCTCTGGGGCGCCGTCCGCGCCATCCAGGACCCCGAGGGGCGGGGAAAGAGCGGCGCGGCCCACAACCTGAAGCGGGTGGGCTACGGCCTGAGCGCCGCCCTGCACCTGGGGCTGGCGGCGCAGGCGCTGCGCCTGGCCCGCGGCCTGGGGCAGAGCGGGGGAGACGGACGGCAGGCGCAGGACTGGACCGCGGCCGCGATGGACAAGCCGGCGGGGCGCTGGGCGGTGGCGCTGGTGGGCGCGGGGATCGTGGCGTTCGGCATCTACCAGCTCGTCCGCGCCGCGAAGGAGAAGGTGGGCGAGAAGCTCGACCTCTCCTCCCTGAGCGCCGGCGGGCGCGAGTGGGTGATCCGGCTCGGCCGCGCGGGGCTGGGCGCCCGGGGGGTGGTCTTCTGCATCATCGGCTGGTTCGTGCTGATGGCGGCGCTGCACAGCAACGCGGGGGAGGCGCGCGGCCTCCAGGGAGCCCTCACCACGCTGCACGGACAGCCCTACGGGCGCTGGCTGCTCGCCATCGTGGGCATCGGCCTGGCCGCGTACGGCGCGTACGAGCTGGCCCAGGCCCGCTGGCGCCGCATCCGCCCCGCCTGAACCTCCCTCCCGCTGGAGGACCGCCCTCCAGCGAGCGCATCGGGGGCGCACGCGGAGCTGAAGGAGATCGCGGAGCACGCGGGGGAGAACGGGGGGATGCCCTCCGCGAACCCCGTGAACTCCGCGTCCCATCCCCTTACCAGGACGAACGCCGTCTTCAGCCGGGGGCTTCACGCCCCCGGTGCCCGAGGGCGGGCGCCGGTCTTCGATCGACGCCCGCCGCCGGCAAGCACGGCCGATCAGAGCACCCGTGCCTCCCAGTACGACTCGACGCTGTCGGGGAGGCGGTCCAGGAAGTTGTACCCGGTGATGGACTCCAGGTGGTCCACCGTGGTCTTGTAGGCGGTCCACGGCTGCGTGGAGATGCTGGTGCTGTTGGGCATCTTCACCGCGATCACCTGGATGGCCGAGGTGGAGGTCGCCTGGGCCAGCCCGGTCCCGTACGGCATGATCACCACGATCTTCCACGTGTAGGTGGGGATCACCACCTTCCCCGCGCCGCTCAGCGTCCCCCGGTTCCCGTACCCGCCCGAGATCACGTACATCTCCTTGCCCTGCGTCTGCGCCAGGCTCTGGAGGTGCTGCTCCAGCTTGTACCACGGCCCCCCGTTCAGGGCCTGGTACTGGGGCAGCACGTTCGTCATCTGGAACGTCGCCTTGTTGTCGTCCACCGACCACGTCCGCTCCTCGCTGCGCACCATGTGGCCGCGCGAGTAGCCGCTGTTCGTGTAGTCGGAGGTCACGATGCGGGGGCAGCCGCTGGGAAGGGAGGCGTCGGAGGTGAAGGTGCTGGAGCGCGCGGCGTCGCCGAAGTGCGTCCTGTTCAGGTTCCAGCTCACCCAGTTGGGCCCGCCGCGCGCGCAGTTGTACGAGACGGTGTGCGTGCGCTTGCTCAGGATCAGGTCGTTGGACGGGGAGCCGTCGGCGGGGGTGCCCAGCTCCACGTGGGAGCGGTAGAGCGCGGCGGGGTAGGTGTAGAAGCGGGGCTCCCCGGGGGTGGGGCCGTTCGAGGCGGTGGGGCCGGTGGTGTCCGGCGAGCAGGCGGCGACGAGGGCGAGGACGGCGGCCAGGAGCAGGCGAGGCGCTCCTCGGGCGGGGCGCTGGAGCATGGGGCTCTCCGTGCGGGGGGAGACGGGTGGCGGGCGGGGGATACGCAAAGGTGCGTCGCGCGGCCGGCCCGTACCACCCGCCACCCGCACCGATCCCGTCACGTTCGCGTCACCCGCCGTCCCCCCGGACCGCACGCGAGCGGCGGGCGGGCTCCACGCCCCGCCCGCCGCTCCTTTTCCTCCGGCCCGCCCGTCGAGGCGTCCGACGGACTTCCTCCGCCCGCCCCCGCCTCACGCCGATGCGGCCGTCAGCTCCTCGCTCAGGGCCCAGAGGCGCCGCGCGTCGCCGTCGTCGCGCCCCTGCGGCTCGGGCTCCACCTCGCGGCGGGCGACGAAGTAGCGGCCCGTGACGCCCTCCACCTCCGGCGCGGAGGCGAGCCAGACGACCGTGTCCGCGCCCTGCTCGGGCGTGAGGAGCGTCTTCCGGAAGGGCGGGAGCTTCAGGAGGGGAAGGCCGTCGAGGAGCAGGTCGGTCGCCACGCGGCCGGGGTGCATGGCGTTGGCGGTCACGCCGGTGCCCGCCCAGCGCCGCGCCGCCTCGCGGACGAAGAGGATGTTCGCGAGCTTGGTGTCGCAGTAGCGCTGGAAGCCCAGCAGCGGGTAGCGCCGCTCGCCCGAGAGGTCGTCCCAGGGGATGCGGCCCTTCCGGTGGGCGCCCGAGGAGACGACCACCACGCGCGCCGGGGCGCTCTCCGCCAGGCGCCCGGCGAGCAGGGTGGTGAGCAGGAAGGCGGAGAGGTGGTTCACCGCGAGCTGCGACTCGATGCCGTCCTCCGTCTTCCGCGGGCGGCGCGTGTACACGGCGGCGTTGCAGACCAGCACGTCGATGCGCGGGCACGTCTCCAGCAGCTCCGCCGCCGCGCGCCGCACCTGCCGCTGCGACGAGAGGTCGGCCAGGACGATGCGGGCGGTGCCGCCCGCCGCCTCCACCTCCGCCCGCGCCGCCTCTCCCCGCTCGCGCGAGCGGACGACGAGCACCACCTCCGCCCCCAGGCGCCCCAGCCCGACGGCGGCGGCCTTGCCGATCCCCGCGCTGCCGCCCGTCACCACGCACGTCTTCCCCCGCATCGCCGTCCTCCGGTCGGTGTGGCCGTCGCCGTGCCGGCGGACGGCGTCTACCCGTCGATCCCGTCGCGGCCGTCCCACTCCGCGTGGAAGCGCTCCAGGTACTCCTCCATGAAGCGGTGGCGCCCCTCCGCCACGCGCCGCGCGGCGGCCGTGTTCATCCGCTCGCGCAGCAGCAGCAGCTTCTCGTGGAAGTGGTTGACCGTGGAGCCGCCGGACGCCTTGTAGGCCTCGAACGACGCGTGCGCCACCGGCGGCTCGTTGGGGTCGTGCAGCGGCCGGCCGCGGCTGCCGCCGAACGCGAACGCCCGCGCGATCCCCACCGCGCCCACCGCGTCCAGCCGGTCGGCGTCCTGCACCACCTTCCCCTCCGCCGTCCGCATGGGCGTGGGCACGCCGGCGCCCCTGTACGAGACGCCGCCCACGATCTCGCAGACGTGGTCCGTCGTGTCGCCGTCCACGCCCAGCGACCGCAGCCACTCGCGCGCGACGCGCGGCCCCACCGTGTCGTCGCCGCCGTGGAACTTGTGGTCGGCCACGTCGTGCAGCAGGGCCGCGAGCTCCACCACGAAACCGTCCGCGCCCTCCTCCGCCGCCAGGCGCAGCGCCGTCTTCCGCACGCGGTCCACGTGCCACCAGTCGTGGCCGGTCCCCTCGCCCTCCAGCCTCCCGCGCACCCACTCCGCCGTGCGGCGCACGACCTCTCCCCGGTCCGCCATCGTCACCGTCCCTCCCGCGCCTCGGCGTCCGCATCCACCGAGGGGACGTGGAGCGGGACGGGGACGGCGGACGCCGGAGCGTGGGCTCCGTCGGGGCATCGGAGGCGGGAAGTCGGTCGCATGCGGCGCGGGAGAGAGGGGGGTGAAGGACGTCCGGGCAATCTCGCCCGGGCCGCGCGGGTGGTGCAAGGACGGACGGCGACGGCTCGCCTCCGGGCCCCCCGCGCCGCGGCCGTTCGGTGCCGGGGGCGCGTTTGCTGAGACGCCGGATCCCACTCGGGGTCCGCGCGCCTCCATCCGCCGTGAGACGCTCCCCCCGCGCGGCGGCACGTTCGCGACTGCTCAGTCAAAGGAGACTGGCGATGACCTCCGCCCGCCGCTCTGTCCTTCTCCAGTTCTCCCCGTCGATCGACGTGGCCGAGGGCGAGAAGCCTCTCCGCAACCAGCTCTCGGCCTCGGTGCAGACCGGGTCGAACCTCTGGATCGTCTCGGACGAGACCGCCTCGCTGGAGCGCCTGACCGCGTTGGACGCCGAGGGCCTGACCTACGGGGCCCACACCACGTTCGCGCTCCGCAACTACGTGGACCTGCCCGCCGGGTTCGACGACGAGGTCGACCTGGAGGGCGTGGCGTGGAGCGAGCCGTACCTGTGGGTCACCGGCTCGCACTCGCTGCGCCGCCGCCGCGCGCGGCAGGTCCCCGGCGAGGAGTGGAAGGAGATCGCGCGCCTGGCCGACGTGGACGAGCAGATCAACCGGTACCTGATCGCCCGCATCCCCATGCAGAAGGACTCCAACGGGGACTGGACGCCGCACCGGGAGTGCCCGGACCCGGCGAACCCGGGCAAGACGCTCACCGCGGCGCGCGTGTCCGGCAACGGCTTCAAGAGCGAGCTGATGAAGGCGCTCAAGGGCGATCCCCACCTGGACGCGTACCTCACCATCCCCAGCAAGGACAACGGGCTGGACATCGAGGGCCTGGCCGCCGTGGGCAACCGCCTGTTCCTGGGCCTGCGCGGCCCGGTGCTGCGGGGCTGGGCGGTGGTCCTGGAGATCCGGCCCGAGGAGGAGAAGGGCGGCGAGAAGGGCAGGAAGGGGAAGAAGGGCAAGAAGTCCAGGAAGTCGAAGGCCGGGGGGCCGCTGCTGCACCTGGCGCCCGTGAGCGAGACCGGCGAGAAGTACCACAAGCACTTCCTGGACCTGGGCGGCCTGGGCGTGCGCGACCTGAGCATCCACGGCGACGACCTGCTGATCCTGGCCGGACCCACCCTGCTCATGGACGGCCCGGTGCACGTCTACCGCTTCAACGGCGCGCTGGTGCGCGACCTTCCGGGGCTGGGCTGGCGGACGGACGTGCCCCACCTGATGGCGCTGCCCTACGGCCAGGGCGCCACCGCCGGGTACGACCACCCGGAGGGGATCACCGCCTTCTCCGCCCCTGGGCTTCCCCCCTCGCTCCTGGTGGTCTACGATGCCCCGGTGCAGGAGCGCTTCGAGGGCGAGCTGGCGGTGCGCGCGGACCTGTTCCCGGTCCCGTCGTGGGGGAAGCCGGCCGCGCCCGCCGCCGGTCCGTCGGAGGAGGCGGCCGCCGCGCCGCCCGCCCCGAAGCGTGCGGCCCGCGGG
>JASLAX010000243.1 GCA_030146875.1 Longimicrobiaceae bacterium | reverse complement strand
ATCAGATCGGTCAGCCGGTCTCCGTCCAGCCGCAGCTTGCTCACGCGTGCCATCCAGGCCTCCTGGGCTCAGGTCTGGATGGAATCTTACACCACGGTAAATACAAAGTAAACGGTATTGCGCGCAGGCGGACTTCGTGCTTTCCCGAGCCGCGAATTCATTCGCAGGCGGGGGATCGGCACCGGCGAGGTCGGCGGCTCCCGAGCTACCCCGGCACTCCGCTAAACCGCCCCGCGACGGCTCGGCCGCATCCGCCGCAGGACGGCGAGCAGCACGACGGCCAGGAGGAGGAAGCCCACCGCGGGAAGGATGAGGACGGCGGAGCTGTCGGTGTGCACGACCGAGTCCGGCGGGTCGAAGTAGCGGCCCTGGTCGTTGAACTCGTGGCGGTGCTTCCAGTAGAAGGCGTGGAACATCAGGAAGAAGGAGGCCGACGCCAGCCCGCTCGCCGCCGCCCCCACCAGCAGCAGCGCCCGCCCCACGCCCCGGCCGGTCATCCCGCAGCCCCCGCTTCGCGCTCCGCTTCCGCCACCGAACCACCGTCACCCGGCCGTCGTACTCCTCCTCCCGCAGCGCGGCCAGCAGGTGGCCGAGCGCGGCCTCCTCGCCCATCCCGCCGCTGCCGGCGCCGATCACCGGGAAGGCGACCGAGCCGAACCCCCGCTCGCGCACGATGCGCATGGCGTTCCGCACGGAGTCGCGGATCGACCGCTCGCTGGAGCGCCAGAGCATGTCGATCCCCGCCACGTGTACGATCGCCTTCACCGGGAGCCGCCCGGGGCCGGTGAGCACCGCCCCGCCCAGCGGGATGGGCCCGTGCCGCCCCACCTCGCGGAAGGGCGCGTACCCGGCGCGGCGCTTGATGGCGCCGGAGACGCCCTGCGGCAGCAGGAGCCACCACGGGATCACGTTGCGGTTCCAGGCGTTGACGATCGCGTCCACGGGCTGGTCCAGCAGGTCTCCCTCCACGATCTCGAGCTGCATGGGCGGGGCGGTGAGGGGGAGCGGCGGCCGCCGCACGATGCGTCCGCGGCCCGCGGAGCGCCAGCCCCTCGCGCCCCGCGCTCCGCCGCGGTACGATTTCCGTCCCCGCGGCCGCCGGCCCGGCACACCCCTGCCCCACGGGACGATGAGCACGAAGCGAACGATCGGCGCGCACACCATCGACAACGGCGGCATCCACATGGCCGCCCGCCGCGCCGGCGCGGCGGGGATGGACGCCCTGCAAATGTTCACGGCGCCGCCGCGCTTCTACGGCGACAGGTCCGGCATCAAGCCCGACCGTGTGGAGCGCTTCCAGGCCGCGCTCAAGGAGGCCCGCATCGAGCCGCGGAACGTGGTCGTCCACGCCGCCTACGTGCTGGGCGTGGCGACGGCCGACGAGGAGAAGTGGGCGCGCGCCGCCGGCGGCCTGGCGAAGGAGCTGGAGCGCTCCACCGCGCTGGGCGTGGGGGCCGTCTGCTTCCACCCCGGCTCGGCCACCGACGGCGACCGCGCGGCGGCCGAGGCGCGGGTGGCCAAGGCCATCACCGCCGCGCTGGAGAAGGTGGAGGGCGGGACGCGCCTGCTGGTGGAGAACACCGCCGGGGCGGGCCAGACCATGGGCCGTACCGCGGCCGAGGTGGCCGGGATCCTGCGGCACGTTCCCGACCGCCTGCGCGAGCGGACGGGCTACGGGCTGGACACCTGCCACCTCTTCGCGTCGGGCTACGACATCCGCGCGTCGAAAGAGGGGCTGAAGGGGATCCTGGACGAGTTCGAGGAGGCGGCCGGCGAGCGCCCGGGCTTCTTCCACCTGAACGACAGCGAGGGCGCGCTGGGCTCCAACAAGGACCGCCACCTGCTGCTGGGCGAGGGCCAGATCGGGGTCGAGGCGTTCCGCTGGCTGCTGCAGGACCCCCGCAGCGCCGGGATCCCGCTGATCCTGGAGACGCCGCAGGAGAACCCCGAGGTCGGGGACGAGGATCCCACGCCCGACCCGTGGGACGTGCGGATGGTCGAGCTCCTCCGCTCCTTCACGAAGTAGCCCCGGCGTCCCCCACCGACGACGATCGTGAGACGATCCGCCGCACTCCTCCTCCCCCTCCTGGCCGCCTGCGCCGCCGTCCCGGCCGCAGCCCCCGCGTCGCGGTCGGCTCCCTCCCCCGGAGCCGGGGCGGGCGGCGCCGCAGTGGCGCGCGTGGCGGAGCTGGTGAACGCGCACCGGCGCCGCGTGGGGTGCGCCGAGCTGCGCTGGAGCGACGCCGCGGCACGGGCCGCGCAGGGGCACAGCGACGACATGGCTCGCGGCGGCTTCTTCGCGCACGGCGGCTCCAACGGGAGCGACGTGGGCACGCGGCTGCGGGCGGCGGGCTTCGCGTGGAGCGCGGTCGCGGAGAACATCGCCCACACCTCCGGCGGCGCGGACGACGCCGTGCGGCTCTGGCTGAGCAGCGCCGGCCACCGCGGCAACATCGAGGGGTGCCGCTACACCCACCACGGCATCGGGGTGCGCTCCGGCCGCTGGACGCACGTCTTCGCCACCCCGCTCTGACCCGCATGTCCGCCGACCCCGCCGCCGGCCGCTCGGAGGAGATCCGCCGCCGCCGCGAGAACCGCCGCCGCTTCCTGGACCGCCTGTACCAGGTCTCAGAGGAGGAGGGCGACGTGTACCTGGACGGCTACGAGATCGCGGGGGAGCTGGGGCTGGGCCGGCAGGACGCCGAGCGCATCGTGCGCTACCACGAGGACCACGGCTGGCTGAAGCGGACCGGTTCCGTGGGCCTCTCCCTGCGCATCACCGCCGCCGGGATCGACCACGTGGAGACGGGGGGAGGCGAGGGGTGATCCTCACCTCGCTGGCGGAGGCCGACGCGTACGCGGGCCTCGCCCCGGGCGTGGCGGCCGGGCTGGCGTGGCTGCGCGCCTTCGACCCCGCGCTGCCGGACGGGCGGCACGCCATCGACGGGGACGCCGTCTTCGCGCTGGTGGCCTCGTACTCCACCGGCCCGGCGACGGAGAAGCGCTTCGAGGCGCACCGCGTCCACCTGGACCTCCAGTACGTGGCCGCGGGCGAGGAGCGCATCCTCCACGCGCCGCTCCACGCCCTCACGGTCGTCGATCCGTACGACACCGAGCGGGACGTGGCGTTCTTCGCCGACCCCCGGGCGAGCTCCTCGCTCCTCCTCCGCACCGGCGACATCGCCATCCTGCTCCCCGGCGACGGCCACAAGCCGGGATGCATGGCGGGCGGACGGACGGAGGTGCGGAAGGTGGTGGTGAAGGTCCGCCTCTGACGGAGGGGCGGAGGAACGACGGGGCGCCGCTACGGCAGGAACCGCGCGGCGCCCTCTCCTCTACCTGGCCCGGAGGCCCCGATGCGACTCCTCTCTTCCGCCGCGCTCCCCCGCCTCCACGCCCGCCGATGAGCGCTCCCATCGGTCCCGTCCCCGGCTTCTCCTGGTCCGCGGACGAGACCCGCCGGGTGGGGTACCGCGTGGTGGACATGATCGCGGACTACCTGGCCGCGCTCCCGGACGGTCCCGTCTTCCAGCCGGTGCCCTCCGACCTGGCCGCGACCTTCCGCGCCACGCCGCCGCCGGAGGCCGGCGAGGCGGCCGACGCGGTGCTGGACGCGTTCGCGCGCGACGTGGCGCCGTACCCGTTCGGGAACGGGCACCCGCGCTTCTTCGGCTGGGTGAACGCGCCGCCCGTGCCCATCGCCGTGCTGGCCGAGGCGCTGGCGGCGGCGATGAACCCCAGCGTGGCCGGCGGCAACCACGCCGCGGTGCACCTGGATCACCAGACGGTCGGCTGGTTCCGGGAGATGCTCGGCTTCCCGGATTCGGCCTACGGGTTGCTCGTGAGCGGCGGCTCGGCGGCGTCGCTGGTGGCGCTGACGGCGGCGCGCCACGCCGCCTGCGCCCGGCACGGCTGGGACGTGCGCTCGGCGGGGTTGCAGGCGCGGCCGGACCGCGGGCGCCTGGTGGTGTACCGGAGCGCGGAGGGGCACGGGTGCATCCAGAAGGCGGTCGAGCTCCTGGGGCTCGGCAGCGACGGCCTGCGCACGGTGCCGGTCGACGCGGCGCTGCGCATGCGGCCCGACGCGCTGGTCGCGATGATCGCCGAGGACCTCGAGGAGGGGTGCATCCCGGTGGCCGTGGCCGCCAGCGCAGGCACGGTCAGCACGGGCGCCGTGGATCCGCTGGAGGACCTGGCGGACGTCTGCGCGCTGCACGGGGTGTGGCTGCACGTGGATGGGGCGTACGGCGCGCCGGCGGCGCTGCTGGACGAGCACCGGGAGACGTTCCGGGGGATGGCCCGCGCCGACAGCCTGGCGGTGGACCCGCACAAGTGGCTCTGCATCCCGGTGGACGCCGGCCTGGTGCTGGTGCGCCACGCGGCGGTGCTGCGGGACGCGCTCAGCCTGGTCCCGGCGTACCTGCGCACCGACGGAGACGAGGCGGGAGTGCAGGGGCCACCCTGGCTGAGCGAGCACGGGATCGAGCAGACGCGTCCGTTCCGGGCGCTGAAGGTGTGGATGGCGCTGCGGCACCTGGGCGTGGACGGATACCGCGCGCTCGTCAGGCACGACCTTGACCTGGCCCGCCACCTGGCGGACCGGGTGCGCGCGGCCCCCGGCTACGAGACGTGGGAGCCGCAGGGGCTGGGCATCGTCTGCTTCCGCGCCGTCCCAACCGCGCTCGCGGGCGACGGGGCCGCGCTCGACGCGCTCAACAGGGCGGCGTTGCGGCGCGTGCAGCTCGGCGGCGACGCCTTCCTCTCGGGAACGGTGGCGGGCGGGCGCTTCTGGCTTCGCGCCTGCATCGTCAATCCCAACGCCGGGGCCGGGGACGTGGACCGCATGCTCGCCGCCGTCGCCGCGGCGGTCGCCGGCGAGCTGGCCGGGCCGGCGGCGGCGGCGTCCTGACGGCGCCCCCCGCGGAGCGCTAGGCCCGCTCGACCGCCCGGTCGGTGCGCGCCGCCATGACGAAGTCGTTGCGGTGCAGGCCCCCGATCGCGTGCGTCCACCACGACACCGTCGCGCTCCCCCACTCCACGGTCAGCGCGGGGTGGTGGCCCTCCTCCTCCGCCATCGCCCCTACGCGGTTCGCGAAGGCGAGCGCCCCCGCGAAGTCGGGGAAGGCGTAGGCGCGCTCCAGCCGCGGCACCCCGTCGCGCACCAGCAGCGACCACCCGGGCACCCGCGGCAGCAGCGCCTCCATCTCCTCCCCGCCCAGCGGCGCCGAGCCCTGCCGGCACGGCTCGCACCGTGCGTCCGCGAGCGCTTCCATCCGTCCTCCCGGTTTCAGGTCTCCACCCCCCCGGCCCTCGTCCGGAGCCCCTCCCGCACGCCCCGCCGCACCTTCCGTTCCGCGCTTTTTGCGTCTAGAAGGAGACCGTGCACCTGCGGGCCCGGATGGGTGCCTCACCGCGCCCCGGGGGGGCTTGCGGAGGGATTCGCGCCCGGCTCCCGCGGGATCCCGCAAGCCCATGGCGTAGGCAGGGATGGCTCGTCCAAAGATTTTATTTCGCTCTCTTCACGTCACACCTTGACCACTCGATCCGGGCGCGGTGATATTCGTTCGTCCGCCCCAGGATGGGCGTCCTTCCCGCGAGGGTGCCCCGGGAGGCGGACGGAATCGGACACGATTCATCACAACTCTGGAGGTGCAGGATGATCCGCGTAACCATCGACATCTTCTCCGGCCGCCCGAACCCGTCCTGGCTGCTGGACGAGTCCGAGGCCCAGGACGTCGTCCGCAAGCTGCGCGACGTGAAGAAGCGCGGGAAGGCCCACGACGGCCCGGGCCGGCTGGGCTACCGCGGCGTGATCGTGGAGCCCGACGCCACGCTCGCGCTGGACGCCGACCTGGCGAACGCCTTCCGCATCGGTGAGGACACCGACGACTCCGAGGGGCTGGCCATCGTGGAGCAGCTCGTGGACCGCATGGGCGAGCCGATCGCGGCGGCGGGGTCGCAGCGCGGCCTGTTCGCCGACCTCGACCTGAAGAGCATCGTGAAGGCCGAGATCCGCGAGCTGCGGGGCAGCTCCCGCTCGCCGGTGGGCGAGGGCGAGGTCTCCGCCCTGGCGGGGGCGACGGTCATCGGGACGGACGCGTCGAGCTGGACCACCCAGACGGAAGGGAGCTGCCAGATCGAGGTGGCGGCGTTCAACCCCAGCTTCTGGAACGCCGCGAACGTCCAGCCGTACAACAACTGCTACAACTACGCGACCAACCGGCGCACGGACACCTTCGCCCAGCCCGGGCGTGCGACCGGCGCGCAGGCCCGCCGCATGCGCTGCGCCAACGTGCAGACCGGCGCGGTGAGCGACGGCGCCTCCCCGGCGGGCACCTGCGTCACGTCGTCGACGGAGGCTCCCCGCTGGTACATGGCCCTGGTCATCTGGCCCGGGACGGACTACCACTGGTACCGCAAGTCGGAGGAGGGCTTCTGGGGTCACAAGCCCGGCCAGACCGCCGCCAAGAACACGGACAACAGCGGCGTCGTGATCACCAACCCGGAGACGGCCAACCGCGGGGGGTACCGCGACTTCTGCGGCTACCTCTACGCGCGCGCCGGGATGGTCGTCCAGTAGCGGGCGGCGGGGTCCGCGGGGGGCGCTCCGGCGTGCCCCGCGGCACCCCCGCGCTGCTCATCCTTTCCCTGGCGTGGGGCGGCTGCGGCCGCTCCGCGCCACCTTCATGGAGGGCGGAGCCGATGCACGTGACCCTCGACATGTTCAGCGGCCGTCCCAACCCGGAGTGGACCCTCCCCCCCGGCGACGCCGCCGCCCTGGCCGGCATCCTCGGCGGGCTGCGGGAGGAGGGGGGCCCCCCTCCCCCCAACCCGGAGGGGCTGGGCTACCGGGGCTTCGTGGTGCGCGGGGTGGGGGACGCCCTGCCCGGCTGCGACGAGGTCCGGGTGAAGGGCGAGCGCCTCACCGCCCGCTGCGGCAGGGCGCCCCGCGTGCTGGCCGACCCCGGCCGCGCGGCGGAGCGGTGGCTGGTCGAGCACGCGCGCGACCAGGTGGAGCCCGAGGTGCACGAGGCCCTGCGGGGCGAGACCGGCGGGTAGCCGTCCGCCGGGCAGAGACACGCGAGGGGGAGGACGGACGGCGTCCTCCCCCTCGTCGCGTGTCCGCCGTCCGCCCCCCGCGTCACCCTGCTCCAGCGGTGGTCCCGCCCTCGGCCAACGCGGTCCGCCTCCCTGATCGCGCGCCGGCGGACGGCGCTACGCCGGGGCGTCGCGGGTCAGGTCGAAGCGCGCGAAGAGCGCCGCGACGGTCCAGGTCAGGGGGATGCAGAGCGCCGCCAGCACCAGCGAGGCCACGGCCAGCCCCACCGGCCACCCCGCGCCCGTCAGCTTCGCCGTGCCCGCCATCACCAGCGCCGCCACGGCGAGCAGCAGGCCCACGACCAGCGTCTTGAGGACGAGGAGCACCATCGTCTTGCCCACGAACTGGACGTCCTGCACCCCCTCCGCGGTGGCGCGGGCGGGCATCAGCAGGAACAGGGCGTTCTCCACCGCCACCGACGCCCAGGTGAACGGCGGCAGGGCGAGCATGGCCGCCACGAAGCCGAACGGGGGCACGGCGCGCGTGGCCGCGGCCACCGCGACGCAGATGGCGAGCTGCAGCGCCATGAAGACCAGCGTGCCGGGAAGGATCTGCCCCACCGCCACCTGCAGCGGCGTGAGCGGAAGCGAGCGCAGGTAGGGGATGCGGTCCAGGTCGCGGCGGAAGTCGAAGCCGAGCTGCGCGGTGAAGACGACGGGGAAGACGGCCGCCATCGCCATGGCCGTGAGCGCGTCGCCGGTGGAGACGGGGATTCCCTCGCGCGCCCTCTGCAGCAGCGGCGGGCCGAGCAGCGCCGCCGACCAGACGGCCGCCGTGGCGACGACGGTCAGCAGGGCGCGCCGGTTCCGCCCCAGCTCCATGAGCTGTCGCCACGCGAGTGCCCCCGCGGGGCCCAGGAAGGCCAGGCGGGGAACGGGCGGCTTGCGCCCCGAGCGGGAGGGCTCGAACGGCGTACCGCCCGCGGCGGCGCGGCGGCGGCGCTCCGCCATGCGGGTGCTCACCTCCACCGAGCGCTCGGCGAAGGGCGCGTCCAGCGCCAGCACCGCCCCGATGGAGAGCGCGAGCACGCCCAGGCACGCGGCGCCCCAGCGCAGCGCGTCTCCCCACCCGTCCGCCAGGAAGAGCTCGGCGAACGCGCGCGCCGGCATCCCCACCGCGCGCAGCGGCGGCGACGTGGTGAGCACCCGCCCCGCGGCCGCCGCGCCCGCCTTCCACGGCACCTCCGCCAGCCCGAGCACCACCCCGACGAGGACTCCCCCCAGGCCGACGACGACGAGCGTCCGCAGCAGCCAGGGCGGAAGGCGCGCCTCCACGCGCAGCCGGACCAGGGCCAGCGCCTGCGCCGCCGCGTACGCCCACATGAACGCCAGCACCAGCCCCGCCAGCCCGAACGCCGCGTGGGGCGCGTGCTGCAGCATGAACATCGCCGTCCACAGCGCGGAAAGCACCTGGATCGCCAGGCGCGAAGCCAGGTTGTGGAGGAGCAGCGCCCGCCGCGCCACCGGCGCGGGGAACAGGAACCCGATCTCCGCCGGGGTGAAGGAGAGCGCCCGCCCGCTCAGCGCGCCCAGCACCGCGACGACGACCAGGAAGGCGGGGCCGAAGGTACGCACCGTCTCCGGGTTCGCCCGCAGCGCGCGCTCCATCTCCGGGACCATCAGCCGCATCACCTGGGGCGCGGCCACCAGCGCCAGCAGCAGCACGAAGAACACGGCGCCGATCGCCCCCTTGGGCGTCCGCATCCGCCGCAGGAGCCGGCGGACGCGCCCCCGTGCCTCGCGCACGAGGAGCCAGCGCAGCGCCGCCGTCACGCCGGCCCGGCCTCGCGCGGCTCCGCCTCGCCCTCGGTCAGGCGGAAGAAGACCTCCTCCAGCGTGGCGGCCGGTCCCAGGTCGGGGAACAGGCCCAGCATCTCGTCTCGCGGGCCGTGGAAGAGCAGCCGCCCGCGCCGCATCACCAGCAGCGACGAGCACAGCCCGCCCACCTCGCCCAGCAGGTGGGTGGAGAGGACCACCGCCGCCCCCGCCTCCGCCCTCCGCCGCAGGAGCGAGAAGAGGGTGCGGATGCCGCGCGGGTCCAGCCCGGTGAGCGGCTCGTCCAGGAAGAGGGCGGCCGGCTCGTGCAGCAGCGCGCACGCCACCGCCACCTTCTGCCGCATCCCCCGCGACAGCTCGTCGGCCAGCGAGCCGCGCCGGTCCGCCAGCTCCAGCTCCTCCAGCAGCGCCAGCCCCCGCTCCTCCCACCGCTCCAGCCCGTACAGACGCCCGGTGAGCTCCAGGTGCTCCCAGACGGTGAGGGAGACGAAGAGCGCGGGGTCGTCGGGGACCAGGGCCAGCCGGCGCTTGGCGGCCACGGGCTCGCGCACCACGTCGTGCCCGGCGATCTCCGCGCGCCCGGTGGTGGGGGCGTGGATGCCGGCCAGGGCGCGGAGCGTGGTCGTCTTTCCCGCGCCGTTGGGCCCCACCAGCCCCAGGACCTCCCCGCCCGCCACCGCGAAGGAGAGGTCGTCCACCGCCACCCGCTCCCCGTACCGCTTGGTCAGCCGCTCCACCCGGATGACCGCCGCCCGCTCCGTCCCCTCCGCCGCGTCGCTCACCGCGGCGCCGGCGCGGCGGGGCGCCTGCCCGGGTACCACTGCGGCAGCGGGCCGTCCGCCAGCAGGCGCACCGCGCGCACGGTGGCCTCGATCACCGCCGTCATGTGGGCGAAGTCCACCCGCGACACCTCGTCCCCGGGCGTGTGGTAGTCGGCGTGCAGGTTGTACGACGACACGACGTGCGCCGGGATCCCCCGCCGCGCGAAGGCGATGTTGTCGCTGCGCTCGTAGAAGTTCTGCGCCGGGTACGGGTCCGGCACGATGGGGATCCCCGCCGCGCGCAGCATCTGGCCCATGCTGGTGCGGTCGTAGCCGGTCAGCCACGCCCGCCCCGCGCCGCCGGCCTTGGGGTCGGGCCGGGCGATCATCTCGATCTCCAGGTTCGCCACCGTGCGCTCCAGCGGCCACACCGGGTGCTCCACGTACCAGCGCGTGCCCAGCAGCCCGCGCTCCTCGCCGGTGGAGAGCAGGAAGACCACGGTGCGCGCCGGCGCCGGCCCGCGGGAGAGCGCGCGGGCCACCTCCAGCACGGCCACCACGCCCGAGGCGTCGTCGTCCGCCCCGTTGTAGATGGAGTCGCCGTCCACCGCGCGGCCGATGCCCAGGTGGTCGTAGTGAGCGTCCACCAGGATGGCCTGGTCGCGCAGCCGAGGGTCGCTCCCGGGGATGATCCCCACCACGTTGCGGTCCTGGGCCCGGCGCGCGACGGGAACGGAGTCCATCGCCCACGAGGTGAGGAGGCGGAGGCCGGAGCGGCCGTCGGCGCGCGTGGTCCGCGCGAGCGGGACGTTCTGGAAGAAGGTCCCGCCGTCGCCCGCGGGTCGAACGCCGTGGCGGGCCAGCTCCGCGGCGATGTAGCGGGCGGCGCGCTCGGTGCCGCGGGTGGCGGTGCCGCGCCCCTCCATGGAGTCGGCGGCCAGCACGCCCAGCGCCTCGCGCACGTCCTGCTCGCGGACGCCCACGGGGGCCCCAGCCGCGGCCGGGCCCTCCGCCGGCCGCGGCTGGGGCGGCGGGGAGCACGCCGTCCCCAGCGCGGCCGCGAGCGCGCCCACCGCTCCCAGGCGGGCGGGGCGCGCGATGTGCAGGCGGAACGGGTTGCGATGGATGGACATGGCACCGTGGGGGGAGGGGAGGCGAGAGGCCGCTCCGCGGAATATGCCTCCGCCGCACGGGTGCCGGCAACCGCGGTGAAACCGCCGGAGCGTACCGCTCGTACGGTACCCCGTGGAGACGAACGAAGGCAGACCGCACACGGAGCGAAAGACATGTTAGAGATCATCGCCCTGGCCGCCGCCGGCGCCGCCGGGATCGGGGGATACACGCAGTCCCGCGGCTTCGTCCGACGCCGCCTGCGCTTCATCGACGCGGTGCAGAAGGCCGGCGCGCCGATCATGGCCGGGTGCGCCGCCACGGTGGCCGCGGCCCCGCTGGTGGCCTTCATCCCGCTGGTGGGCGCGGGCACGGCCATCCTCTTCGGGCTGGGCGTGGGCTTCGGGGTGTCGCACGGCGCCCGCGACATCCGCCACCGGCGTCTGCCGGGCTGACGCGAACGCGTTGGCACGTAGTCTGCAAGAGAGCTTGGACAGCAGACGGGGAGACCCGTCGGAGGTTCGGGAGGGCCCACTGGGGGGTGGGAGAGTCGGGACGGATCGGCAGGATCCACCGGGGGGTGGACGAGGGTGACGGGACGGGCAGGACCCACTGGGGGGTGGGAGTTGGTGAAGGACACGGGCAGGACCCACTGGGGGGTGGGAGATGGATGAGAGCCGGGGTCGCCACTCGTGGCGGCCCCGCTCTCGTTTCTGCGTCCCGTGGCCTGGACGACGTCATCCCCCCGCGTCTTCCTCCTCCCCTCCCGGATCGCACGGAAAGCCTCCCCCGCCCGCACGTCCTCCCCGCTCCTCCCGCCGTCCTCTCCCGCGCCGGTCCCCGTCCTCTCGCGAGCACACCGCTCCCACACTCGCCGGCCCCGTTCTCTCGACCGGAGCCACCCGGCCTGAACGGCAGATCCCTCCAGCCGGCCGCCGAAACGGCATGGCGGTGGGGGTGCGGCGTGAACGTCACCACTCCGCCGCGGCCGATCCTCCGTCGGCCGAGCCCGGCTCGGCGAGACTCCGACGTCGTCCCGGGGGAGCTCCCAGATCCCGCGGAGGCTCGCCAGGTCCCGCCCACCCGCCGTTCCCGGGGCCGTTGGGGAAGGCGCCGCACGTGATGCTGTCACGGTGCCGCTCCGCCCCTTATCTTTCGTAGCTGGGCGTCTCCGCTCCATCCCACCTCCGCTCCGGTCCCCCCCATGCATCGGGCTCTCGCCGCGTGCGTCGCGGCTCTCGGCGTCGCGGGCTTCCTGGTCCTGCGCTCGGCGCACCCGTCCGCGCAGGACCGCAACGTCCTGGGCGTCCTGCGCACCTCGCCGGACGCGCCGGCGTCGCCGCTCGCGCCCATCGTGGTGACCTTCGACCGACCGGTGGCGGGGGGGCTGGAGGAGCTGGTGGACGCGTCCACGCTGATCCGCATCGACCCCGCCGTGCCGGGAAAGGCGGAGTGGCGCGACCCGGTGACGCTGCGCTTCACCCCGGCGGCCCCGCTGCGCCCGGGAACGCGCTACGAGGTCACCGTCGCCAACACCTTCGCGGCGATGGACGGCGCCCGACTTCCCCGCCCGTTCACCTTCTCGTTCCGGGTGGAGCGCGCGCGCGTCCTCTCCGGCACGCCGGCGGGGCCGCACCAGCATCCGCTGTTCCTGCCGCGCGACCCCGTCTTCAGCGTGCTGGTGAGCAGCGGCGGCTCGCGCGACGACCTGGCCCGCTCGGCGCGCATCGCCACCGGGGCCGGCTGCGTGCCGGCTGGGGACATCGCCGTGCGCGCCCGCGCCGAGCGCCCCATCGGCGGCGACGACCCCCAGTGGTTCCGCTACTTCGGCGCGACGGGCAACGACACCGCCGGCGACCTGCGGCGCGTGGTGGAGCTGGCGCCCGTGCGTCCCCTGCCGCCGGGGTGCACCGCGGAGCTGGTGCTGCCCACGCTGATGGACTCGGTCGAGGGCGCGCAGCACCGCTGGCGCTTCTCCACCTACGGTCCAATGCGCGTCCTCCGCGCCGGCTGCCCGCGCGGCGGGCCCTGCCACGCCGGCCCGGCGGAGGTCGTCTTCTCCACGCCCGTGCGCGGCGCCGAGGTGCAGCGCATGGTGCGCCTGACGCCGGGCGTCGCCTTCACCGTGCGCGACACGGCGGAGGAGTCGGACCGCTGGCCCCTGGAGCGGCGGCTCACGCCCCGGCGGACGTACAGCATCGTGATCGACCCGGCCATCCGGGACGTCTTCGGCCAGCGGCTGGGGACGCGCACCGTGCGCACCTTCACCACGCCCGGCGTGCCGCGCTCGGTCGTCTTCCCGCACGGGAAGATGATCGTGGAGCGGGAGGGCTTCCGCACCCTGGCGGTGCAGCACGTGAACGTGGACACGCTGGTGGTGGCGTACGCGCCCGTCCCCGACTCGCTGGAGCGCCGCTTCCTGAGCGGCGGCTGGGGGGGATGGAACGAGACGTGGCGGCGGATGGCGCCGCGCGCCACGCGCCGGCGCATCGCCGTGCGCAACCCGCGCGACCGGAGCTCCGTCACCGGCGTCGAGCTCCCGGCTCCCGACGCGGCGGGCGGCCCCGGCGGGACGCTCCTCGCCGTGCAGGTCACCGGGCGCGGCGTGGACACCCGCAACCAGGAGGGCGCCCCCATCGCCCTGGTCCAGGTGACCGACCTGGCCGTGCACGCCCGCGTGGGCGTGGACCAGGGCGTGGTCTGGGTCACGGGCGTGTCCGACGGGCGCCCGCGGCACGGGGTGGAGGTGAAGCTCCACGACCGGACGGGCCGAGTGCGCGCCACGGCGCGCACGGACGAGCGGGGGATCGCCACCCTCACCGGCTTCCGTCCCACGCCGCCCCCGCGCCGGCCCGCGCCGGGGGAGGACTGCGTGGAGGAGTGCGGCGGGTGGTCGCAGTTCGAGGGGTACGTGGCCGCGCGCCTGGGCGCCGACCGCGCACTGGTGGGGATCAACGAGTACGACCCCGACCTCTCC
The DNA here is from genome assembly GCA_030146875.1 of Longimicrobiaceae bacterium. Taxonomy (GTDB): domain Bacteria; phylum Gemmatimonadota; class Gemmatimonadetes; order Longimicrobiales; family Longimicrobiaceae; genus JASLAX01. The sequence continues at coordinate 33,199 of JASLAX010000243.1, read as the reverse complement.
ATCCACCAGTTCGGCGTCTACGAGTCGTGGGGCGAGGAGCGCGCGCCCGCGGCCGGCGCCGTGTTCACCGAGCGCGGCATCTACCGCCCCGGCGAGCCGGTGTACGCCAAGGCCATCGTGCGCCGCGGGCCGCTGGGCGCGCTGCTCCCGCCGGAGCGCGGCGACTCGCTGCGCTGGGTCTTCACCGACCGCGAGGGGAAGGCGCTGCGCGAGGCGGTGGCCGCGCTCTCCCGCTACGGCACGGCGGACCAGACGCTGCGCCTGCCGGCCGACGCGCCGCTGGGGCAGTACGCGGTGGAGATCCACCTGCGCCGCGACGGGCAGTGGCGGCAGGTGGGCCACGCCTCGTACCAGGTGGCCGAGTACCGCCCGCCGGAGTTCCTGGTGGAGGTGCGCGCCCCCGGGGCCCCGCGCTTCGCGGGCGACACGCTACCGGCCACGGTGGGCGCCCGGTACCTGTTCGGCGCCGCGATGGCGCGCGCGCCGGTGCGCTGGACCGCCACCCAGGAGCTCGTCTCCCCCTGGGAGCTGCAGGTGCCCGGGACGGAAGGGTGGCACCTGGGCGAGACCGGCGAGTGGTGGCAGGAGGGCGGCGGCGCCGCGGTCCCGCCCACCAGCGGCATCGACACGCTGGACGCGCGCGGCTACCTGGACCTGCGGGTGCCGCTGCTCCCCGCCGCGGACGGACGCCCGTCGCGCGTGACGGTGGCGGCCGAGGTGGTGGACGCGAACCGCCAAACGGTGTCGGGCGCGGCGAGCGTGCTGGTGCACCCGGCCGACTTCTACCTGGGGGCGAAGCCGGAGGGGAGCGGCTACTTCTGGGCGGCCGGCACCCCCGTGCGCGTCTCGGTGATCGCCGTCCGCCCGGACGGCCGCCACGTCGCGGGCGTGGCGGTCCAGGGCGCCGTGGTCCGCCGCGAGTGGCACCGCGTGCGGCGGCAGCGGAACGGGATGACGCAGGAGACCGGCGAGTGGGTGGCGGACACCGTCGCCACCTGCCGGGTGACGACGGGGGCGGCGCCCCAGACCTGCGGCTTCACCCCGCGGGCGGGCGGCTCGTACACCGTCTCGCTCTCCGCCGTGGACTCGCGGGGACGGAAGGCGGCCACGTCGTTCGGGCGCTGGGCGGTGGGCGCCGGGTGGGTGCCGTGGAACGACGAGGGCAAGTTCAAGATGGACGTGGTCCCGGACCGCGAGCGCTACTCCGTGGGCGACACGGCCACAGTCCTCCTCGCCTCCCCCTTCACCGACGCCGAGGCGTGGGTGACGGTGGAGCGCGAGCGCGTCATCGAGCAGCGCCGCATCCGCATCACCTCGGGAACGCACACCCTGCGCATCCCCATCACCGAGGCGTTCGCCCCCAACGCGTTCGTCTCCGTGATCGTGGTCCGCGGCCGCAGCGCGCCGCCGGGGACGGTGGACGACCCCGGCCGGCCGACGCTGCGCGTGGGGTACGCCGAGCTGCGCGTGGTGCCGGAGGTGAAGCGCCTGGCCGTGGAGGTGGCGCCGCTCGCGCCGGAGTACCGGCCGGGCGACACCGCCCGCGTCCGCGTCCGGGTTCGCGACGCCGCCGGCCGCCCGCAGGCGGGCGAGGTCACGCTCTGGGCGGTGGACGAGGGCGTCCTCTCGCTCACCGGCTACACCACCCCCGACCCGCTGGAGATGATGTACCAGCCGCGCGGGGTGGGGATGCGGCTGGCGAGCAACCTGGTCTCCGTGGCCCCCCAGGTGCCCGAGGGGCAGAAGGGGACGCGGAACCCCGGCGGAGGAGGCGGCCAGGACCAGGCCGGCGTCCTGCGCTCGGTCTTCCGGCCCACGGCGTTCTTCCTGGGCTCGGTGGTGACGGACGAGAACGGCGAGGCGATGGCCGCGGCGAAGCTCCCCGACAACATCACCACCTTCCGGGTGATGGCCGTGGCGGTGACGGCGGGCGACCGCTACGGCTCCGGGCAGTCGCCGCTGCTGGCCACGCGCCCGCTGCTTGCGCGCCCCGCCCTGCCCCGCTTCATCCGCGAGGGCGACGACTTCTACGCGGGCGTGGTGGTGAACCACCGCTTCGCGCGGCCGATGGACGCCCGGGTCCGCGCGGACGCGACCGGCGTGACGCTGCGCGGCCGCAACCGGCAGGACGTGCGGATGGACGCGGGGCGCGGGGCGGAGGCGCGCTTCCGCTTCGATACGCCGGTGGGCGACACCGCCGTCTTCCGCTTCGGCGTGACGGGCGGGCGAGAGGCGGACGCGGTGGAGGCGCGCGTCCCCATCCGCCCCGCGAACCGCCCGGTGACCCAGACCGTCGCCGGCGTGCTGCGCGACACGGCGACGGTGGAGATCGTGCTGGGGGCGGACACCGACCCCGCGCGCTCCGGGCTGGAGCTGGGCTTCGGCACCTCGCCGCTGGCGCTGGTGCAGGGGTACGCGCGGCGGATGGAGGTGTACCCGTACTACTGCTCGGAGCAGATCTCCTCCCAGGCGCTGCCGCTGATCGCCCTGCTCCGCGCGCGGCGCGAGGGCGGGGAGGCGCTGGTGCCGGTGGACCCCCGCCCGCGGGTGGAGGCGGTGGTCGCCGCCCTGTCGCGGAGGCAGCGGGCGGACGGCGGGATCGGGATGTGGAGCGCGACCGACTGGACGTCGCCGTACCTGACGGCGTACGCCGGGCGCGTGCTGCTGGAGGCGCGCGGCGCGGGGGTGGCGGTGAGCGACAGCGTGCTGGCCCGGGCCGGCCGCTACCTGACCGCCGCGCTCAGCGAGCCGGGGGCGCTGCGCCCCGCGCTGGGGCTGCGGGCCGACGTGGTGGAGGCCGTGCTCACCGAGCAGCTCGCCGCGGCCGACTTCCTGAGCCGGCTGGGGAAGCCGCACCTCCCCCTGGAGAGCCGGCTGATGGGGCAGGCCGCGCGCCTGGCGTGGGAGGACCGCGTGCTGCTGGCCGAGGTGCTGGCCCGCCGCCGGGCGACGGAGCCCGCGCGGCGGCTGCTGGACGCCGCCTGGCAGGGCGTGCGGGTGCGGGGGACGCGCGCGGTGCTGCCCGAGGCGGCGTACCGGCGCGACTTCTACTTCGCGTCGCGCGTCCGGCCGGCGGCGCGCCTCCTCACCGCCACGCTGGCGCTGCGGCCGGACCACGCGGGCATCGGCCCGCTGGTGGAGACGCTGGTGCAGCAGGGGCGGGCGGAGGCCCAGCTCCAGTGGACCACGCAGGACTACGGCTGGGTGGTGCTGGCGCTGGCGGCGTTCGAAGGCACGCAGCGCGGCGCGGCGGAGCGCGCCGTGCGCCTGGCGCAGGGGGGCCGCACGCTGCTGGAGACGCGCGCCCGCCGCGGCGAGCGGCGCGACTCGGTGCCGGCGCTCGGCGGCCTCCTCTCCACCCTTCCCGACGGCCGCCGCGTCCTGCGCCTCACGCTCGCGGCGGACGAGGCGGGTCCGCCGGTCTACTATCAGGTCTCGGTCCGCGAGATCGCGTCGCGCCCGACGTTCGTGCCGCTGGACCGGGGGATCGCGGTGGAGCGGTGGTACGAGACGCTGGACACCCGCCGCCCGGTCACGGCCGCGGCGGAGGGCGAGGTGGTGCGCGTCCGCCTGCGCATCACGGTGCCGGAGGAGCGGTCGATGGTGATCCTGGACGACCCGCTCCCCGCGGGGCTGGAGGCGGTGGACCTGAGCCTGCGCACCGTCTCGCCGTTCGCCGTCACCTTCCCCGCCGGCTCGGACGCGGAGGGGGAGGAGAGCCCGACCAGCTCCTGGTACTACGGGAGCTGGGACTCGGGGATGTGGTCGCCGTTCGACCACAAGGAGATCCGCGACGACCGGGTGGTCTACTTCGCCCGGGTGCTCTGGCGGGGGACGTACAACGCCACCTACCTGGCGCGCGCGACGACGCGGGGCACCTTCGTCTCCGCCCCCGCGCACGCGGAGGAGATGTACAACCCCGGCGTCCACGGGCGCAGCGGCGGCGGCACCTTCATCGTGGGAGCGGCCGCGCCATGAGGGGTGCCGCCGGTGGGTGGAACGAGGGACGCCGGCCGGGAACGTCCCGGCCGGCGCCCCGATGCACGTCCGCGCGCCCGCGACAGGGCTCAGCCGTAGCAGGTGCAGGTCTCGTGGGCCGACTCGCACCACCCGACGCATTGCGAGTTGTAGCCGCACCCGGTGGCTCCACCGTTGCACGTGTACGCACAGGTGTCGTCGTCGGAGAAGTCGCCGCAACCGGCCCATCCCTCGCTGCACCCGTACGTGGCCTTGGCCTGCCCGTGCACGGTGCCTCGCCGTGCGCCCGCCGTCTGGTCGGGCTCGAAGCTCTCCACACGCAGTTCGTCCACGTCCAGCTTCAGCCTCTTCATGACTCTCTCCCCGCAGGAGTGACGATGGCGCGCGGCCCGGGTGGATCCGCGCGGAACGCGGCCGGCGCCGGACGCGGCACCCGGGTGCCGTCGGCATGCGGCGGTGGGATGCGCGCACTCGCTTCGCCGGTCGCGAACCGCCCCCGGCCGCAGGGGACGTGCCACCGGACGTGTCGCGTATGACGCGCGTACGACGCGGCCTCCTGTGGGCCCTTGCGGCGGCGGGCGCGGCGGTGCTCGCGACGGCGGCGTGGATCGCGCTGCCGGTCCCGGCGGAGCTGGCGTCGCCCGCGCCGGTGCCGCGGGTGGAGGTGCAGGACCGCGGCGGGCTCCCGCTGCGCGTGACGCGCGCGGCGGACGGCAGCCGCGGCGGGTGGACGCCGCTGGCGGAGGTGGACCCGCGGCTGGTGCAGGCGTTCCTGGCGGCCGAGGACCACCGCTACTTCTCGCACGCGGGGGTGGACGCGCGCGCCGTGGCGCGGGCGGCGAGGGACAACCTGCGCGGGCGCGGGCGCGGGCGGGCGGGCGGGTCGACGCTGACCATGCAGACGGTGCGGCTCCTTTACCCGCTGCCGCGGACGTGGAGCGGCAAGGTGCGCCAGGCGCTCTGGGCGCTGCGGCTGGACGCCCAACTCGCCAAGCCCGTGGTGCTGGAGCAGTACCTCAACCGGGTGCCGCTGGGGCAGGCGGCGGTGGGCGTCTCCGCGGCGTCGGCGCTCTACTTCGGCGCCTCGGCGCGCGAGCTGAGCCTGGGGCAGGCGGCGCTGCTGGCCGGCGTGGCCCGCTCCCCGTCGCGCGACAACCCGCTGGCTTCGCCGGCGCGCGCGCGGGCGCGGCGCGACGTGGTGCTGCGGCGGATGCGGGAGCTGGGGTACGCCACGGCGGAGGAGGTGGCGCGGGCGCGGGAGGAGCCCGCGCTGCCCGCCGAGCGCCGGGCGGCGTTCCTGGCCCCGCACTTCACGGCGCACGTCCTGGCCCGGCGGGCGGAGGGCGAGACGGCGGACGGCGTGCTGCGCACCTCGCTGGACCTGGAGCTGCAGACGCTGCTGGAGGCGGAGGTGCGGCACACGGTGCGGGTGCTGGGCGAGCTGGGGGCGGAGCACGCCGCCGCGGTGGTGCTGGACAACGCCACCGGCGAGGTGCTGGCCTGGGTGGGGTCGCCGGACTTCTGGGAGCCGCGGCTGGGGCAGGTGGACATGGTCGCCTCGCCCCGCCAGCCGGGGTCCACGCTCAAGCCCTTCCTCTACGCGCTCGCCTTCGACCGCGGCCACACGGCGGCGACGGTGCTGCCGGACGTGCCCCGCGCGTTCGCCACCTCCATGGAGCCGTACCGCCCGCAGAACTACGACCGCCGCTTCCACGGCCCGGTGCGGGCGCGCGAGGCGCTGGGCTCGTCGTACAACGTGCCCGCGGTGGAGCTGGCCGACCGCGTGGGGGTGGAGGCGTTCCTGGAGACGCTGCACCGCGCCGGCTTCCGCTCCCTCTCGCGCAGCGCGTCGCACTACGGCCTGGGCCTCTCCCTGGGCAACGGCGACGTGTCGCTGCTGGAGCTGGCCAACGGCTACCGGGCCCTGGCTCGCGGCGGCGAGTGGACGCCCCACCGCTGGCGCCCCGCGTCGCCGGGCGAGGCGGCGCCGCGGCGGGAGCGGGTGGTCTCCGCCCACGCGGCGGCGCTGGTGCTGGACGTGCTGGCCGACGCGGAGGCGCGGAAGCCCGGCTTCGGCCCCACCACGCCCTTCGACTTCCCCTTCCCCGCCGCGGTGAAGACGGGCACCAGCCGCCACTTCACCGACAACTGGGCGGTGGGGGTCACGCAGGGCTTCACCGTGGCCGTCTGGGTGGGGAACTTCACCGGCCGCCCCATGCAGGGGGTGAGCGGCGTCGCCGGCGCCGGTCCCCTGCTCTACCGCGCCATGCTGGCGACCGCCGGCCGCCGCGCCCCCGGGGCGCTGCCGACCGCGCGGGACGCCGGGCTGGTGCCGGTGCGCGTCTGCCGCCTCTCGGGGATGCTGGCGACGCCCGGCTGCGCGTCGGTCGTGGAGTGGTTCGTCCCCGGCACGGAGCCGAAGCAGGCGGACGACTGGGAGCGCGGCGGGCGCGCGACCCTGCCGGCGGAGTACGCGGAGTGGGCCGCGGGCGAGCCCGGGCGCTTCGGCCGCATGGCCGCCGCCGGCCAGGACCGCCGCTTCCGCATCGTCGCCCCGCGCGACGGCGACCGCTACGACGTGCCGCTGGGCGTGGAGGCGCGCTACGCCACACTCGCCCTGCGCGCCGCGGGGGCGGAGGGGCCGGTGCGGTGGCTGGTCGACGGGCGGGAGGTGCGGGGCGACCGCTGGCGGATCGCCCCGGGGGAGCACGTCATCCGCGCCGTCGCCGGGTCGGGCGAGGCGGACGAGGTGCGGGTGGTGGTGGGCGGAAGGTAGCCCGCGGTGGATGGGAACTGCGGGTCAGTCGACCCGTTCCAGCAACCGCTCGACCTTCTCCTGCAGGTCGGGGAAGTCGATCGTGAGGATCTCCCAGAGGACGTCCACGTCGAGGTCGAAGTAGGCGTGGACGACCCGGTCACGCGTCCCCGCGATCGCGCGCCACGGGATCTCCGGCGCCAGCCCACGCGTCGGCGGGGAGACGTTCTTCGCCGCCTCACCGACGATCTCGATCAGCCGCGTTACCGCGAGCGCCAGCATGGCATCGGAGCTCAGGTCCTCCATGCTGCGTCCGGACATGAATCGCCGCGCCTGCGCGACGGCATCCCGGATGTGGAGCAGGCGCGTGCGATCAGGCAGCACGAGCGCTCTCCGCGTCGTAGATCACCTCTGCGGTCCGGACGACCTCGTCCCGGAAGTACCGGCTGAGATCCTTCGCCGTGCGAAGATCGACTTGCCGGCCGAGCATGTCCGAGAGCTCGTCCTGCAAACCGAAGAAGGCGAAGCCAAGGCGGTGACCAGGCTCGAACTCCACCAGCACGTCGATGTCGCTCTCCGGCCCGAAATCGTCGCGGAGCACGGAGCCGAAGAGCGAGAGCCGGCGGATCCGGTTGCGTTTGCAGAATTCGAAGATCTCGCCTTTCGGAAGCTGCACGTTGCGCTCGTGTCTCGGCGAGGCGGGGAGCGGCGTCAGATCCACCTCGAGCCGCATGTCGAGCGCGGAGGCGATCTCACGGAGCGTCCGGAGAGTCAGGTTCCTCTCGCCGTTCAGGAGCGCGCTAACGTGTGCGCGGCTCGTCCCCAGACGCCGCGCCAGCTCCGCCCTTGTCACGCCGGACGCCTCCATGGCCGCGGTGATCCGTCCGGCCACCCTGGTGAGCAGCGGGTCGGCTTTCTGCCGCTCGGCGTCCTCGTCGAAACGCTCGTCGCGCATCCTTCCTCGTAGTTCGGGTAGTAGGCAAGTGTAAACTTATACATTAGCGAAATCAACACCCGCGACCCGGCAGGCACTGACTTGGTTCCGCCGCCGAACGGCCGCCGAAAGATTGGCCGCCGCGGCCCTCTTCCCCTAGCTTGGGAGGGACCTCCGCGGGCGCGCCTCCGGTCTCCCCTCCTCCACGCGCTCGATCCGATCCCCGTCCGGCGCCCTCCATGTATCTCACCAAGTCCGACTTCGTCCTGGCGCGGGGATGCCCCACGCGGCTCTTCTACCGCAAGAGCGGCCTCCGCCCGCGGGCGGAGGGCGACGAGTACGTGCGCCTGCTGGCGGAGGGCGCGTTCATGGTGGAGGAGATCGCGCGCCAGCTCCACCCCGGCGGCCGCCTGATCGGCTACCGCGGCACCCCCGAGGAGGCCGCCCGCCGCACGGCGGAGGCCCTGCAGGCGCCCGAGGTCACGCTCTACGAGGCCACCCTGGTGGTGGACCGCCTGCTCGCGCGCGTGGACGTGCTGGTGAAGCGGGGAGACGAGATCGAGCTGATCGAGGTGAAGTCCGGCGCGTTCGACGGGGCGGAGGACCGCCGCCTGCGCGACGAGGGGAAGCCGGGGATCTTCCGCGGGAAGCGGGCGCCGCACCCGGTTCTCTCCGAGGCCCGCAGGTACCTGGAGGACGTGGCCTTCCAGGCGTGGGTGGCGCGCCAGGCGCTCCCGGGGATGCGCGTGCGCCCGTACCTGATGCTGGCGGACAGGACCCGGACGACGGGCATCGACCGGCTGTGGAGCTGGTTCCGCATCGAGCCCAGCCCGCAGGGCGGCCGCTCCGTGGTCCACTTCACCGGAGACGCCGACCGCCTGCGCGGCGACCACTTCCTGGCGAAGGTCGACGTATCGGAAGAGGTCGCGCTCCTCCACGACGAGGTGGCGGACGCGGCGAAGGTCTACGTGGGCAGCCTGTTCCCGGAGCTGCGGAAGATCCCCACGCCCATCTCCCTGCACTGCAAGGAGTGCGAGCTGCACGAGAACGCCGAGGACGGCACGCGGCTCTTCTCGGAGTGCTGGGGAGACCTGGCCGACGTGCGGCCCAACCTCTTCGAGCTGTACCACGTGGGCACGCTGGGCGGGCGGCCGCCGCTGGCGAACCGGCTGATCGGGGAGCGGCGCGTGGGGCTGTTCGACGTGGCGGAGTCGGACCTGGTGGATGCGAAGGGGCAGGTGGGCTCCCGGAACCGGCGTCAGCTCGTCCAGCTCCAGAACACGAAGCTGAACCGCCAGTGGGTGAGCCCGGAGCTGCCCGGCATCCTGGCCGGATTCGAGTACCCGCTGCGCTTCATCGACTTCGAGACATCGGCCCTGGCCGTCCCCTACCACGCCGGGATGCGGCCGTACGAGACGGTGGCGTTCCAGTGGAGCTGCCACACCGTGGAGGAGCCCGACGCCGAGCCCGTGCACCGGGAGTGGATCAACGCGGAGGACGCCTTCCCCAACCGCGCCTTCGCCGAGTCGCTTCGGGACGCCGTGGGCGAGGGCGGCACGGTGTTCATGTGGGCGACCCACGAGCGGACGACGCTCCGCGACATCCGCCGGCAGCTCGCCGAACGGGGGGAGGGCGACCCCGCGCTGGTGGCGTGGATGGAGGCGCTGGAGGGGCGGCTGGTGGACATGAACGACCTGACGCTCCAGCACTTCTTCCACCCGCGCATGCGGGGCCGGACGTCGCTCAAGGCGGTGACGGAGGCCGTCTGGTCCGCCGGCGACGCCGTGCGCCGGGCCTTCCCGGAGTACGAGAGCTTCGGCGCCCGCAGCCCCTACCGCGCGCTCCCCGCGGTGGAGATCGCGGGCGCGCCGATGGTGGTGCGCGAGGGCACCGGCGCCATCCGCGCCTACCAGGCGATGCTCTACGGCGCCGAGTCCCGCGACCCCGAGGCGCGGAGCCGCCTGCGCGGGCTCCTCCTCCGGTACTGCAAGCTGGACACGGCGGCCATGGTGATGGTCTGGATGCACTGGCGCGGCGGCCGCACGTAGCGGGAGAACGAGAACCGGGGCGGCAGATCATCTGCCGCCCCGCCGCCGTTTCCGCCCCGTCCGCGTTACCGCGAGCGGTTGAGCAGGTTGTCGATCTTGTTCCACTCCTGCGTCAGGTCCGCCCGGTCGTCCGCGTCCAGGGGGTTCTCCTTGTCGTTCAGCAGCTTCATCAGCCGGTCGCGCTGCTTCTCCAGCCTTTCGCGCTCGGCGGGCGTCATGCTCGTGGAATCCACTGCGGCCCTCCTTCCGGTGGATGGTCTCTCCCTTTCCGTCCCTCCCCAGTACCCGTCAGCCGCAGGGATGATCGGACATCGCGGCGCGATGCGCAAATGTGGGCTGGGCCACCGTCCACCCGCGCGAACGGGGGAGCCGGGACGATGCCGACTCCCCCCCGCCTCCGGAGGGAAGCCGAACACTCTCCTTGACAGCTTAGGAGAGAGGATGCTACACTCCCCTAACCCCATTAGGAGAGAGACATGGCCGATCCCGCAGGGCTGCTCCCCGGAACGCTGGACCTCCTGATCCTCAAGGCCGTCTCGCTCGGCAGGCTGCACGGCTACGGCGTGCTGCTGCGGATCGAGCAGATCTCCGGCGGCTCGCTGCAGATCCAGCAGGGGGCCCTGTATCCCGCGCTCTACCGCCTGGAGCACCAGGCGCTGATCGAGAGCGAGTGGGGCGTCTCGGACAACAACCGCCGCGCCAAGTACTACCGCCTCACCCCCGCCGGCCGGAAGCGCCTGGGCGAGGAGGTGGCGAGCTGGAACCGGCTCGCGGACGCCATCGCCATGGCGCTGGGCGCCACCCCGCAGGAGACCTGAGATGACGGGCATCATGGCGCGCGCGCGGTCGCTGTGGCGGGGCCTCCGCCGCCCCGGCCAGGTCGCGGCGGAGATGGACGAGGAGATGCGCTTCCACGTGGAGATGGAGGCCGAGCGCCTGGTCCGCCAGAAGGGGATGGACCCGCACGAGGCTCGTCGGCAGGCGGCGGTCGCGTTCGGGGGGATGGACCGCTTCAAGGAGGAGGGGCGCGACGCGCGGGGGCTGACGCGCATCACCGGGATGGCGCTGGACTTCAAGCTGGGGCTGCGGATGCTGGTGAAGTACCCCGGCCTGACGCTGGTGGGCGGCCTGGGGATGGCGGTGGCCGTGGCGATCGGCGCCAGCTTCTTCAGCTTCATCGCGGCGATGGTGAACCCCGCGCTGCCGCTGGACGAGGGCGGCCGCGTGGTCGCCATCCAGAACGTGGACGCCGCCAGGAGCGAGCACCAGCGCGGGACCCAGCTCCACGACCTAGCCACCTGGCGCGAGGACCTGAGCACGGTGGAGGACGTCGGCGCGTACCGCACCGTGGACCGCAACGTCCTGACGGCGGACGGCCGCGCCGAGCCCATGCGCGTCGCGGAGATGAGCGCGTCGGGGTTCCGCGTCGCCCGCGTACCCCCGCTCCTGGGGCGCTACCTGATGGACGAGGACGAGCGCCCGGGGGCGCCGGCGGTGGTGGTGATCGGGCACCGGGTCTGGCAGACGCGCTTCGGCGGCCGGGGGGACGTGGTCGGAGCCACGGTGCGGATGGGGACGACGGAGCACACCGTGGTGGGGGTGATGCCGGAGGGCTTCGCCTTCCCCGTCAACAACCGCATGTGGGCCCCGCTGCGGCTGGACCCGCGGGACTACGAGCCCGGGCGGGCGCCCGAGATCGACGTCTTCGGCCGGCTGGCGCCGGGGGCGAGCCTGGAGCAGGCGCAGGCCCAGCTCACCACCATCGGGCGGCGGATCGCGGCGGCCAACCCGCGCACCCACGAGCACGTGCGCCCCAAGGTGCTGCCGTACACCCGCGCGTTCGTGGACGCCCCGGAGCTGACCTGGGTGTTCTACCTGCTGCAGCTCCTGGTGAGCATGCTGCTGGTGGCGATCGCGGTGAACGTCGCCATCCTGGTCTACGCCCGCACCGCCACCCGCGCCGGCGAGATCGCCGTGCGCCTGGCCCTGGGCGCCAGCCGCGCCCGCATCGTGGCGCAGCTCTTCGCGGAGGCGCTCGTGCTCTCCGTCCTGGCCGCGGCGGTCGGGCTGGCCGCCGCGTGGTTCGCGCTGCGGCAGGCGAACGCCTTCGCCAGCCGGATGAACGGCGAGCAGGTGCCGTTCTGGTGGCATCTCGGCCTCTCCCCCGCCACGGTGCTCTACGTGACGGGCCTTGCCGTGGTCGCCGCCGTGATCGTGGGCGTGATCCCCGGGATCAAGGCGACGGGGCGGAAGGTGGAGGACTCGCTGCGCGAGGCCGGCGGCGCGGGGATGAAGATGGGGCGCACCTGGACGGTGCTGATCGTGGCGCAGGTGGCCGTGGCCGTCGCCACGCTCCCCGCCACCGCCGCTTTCGCGTGGACGGAGCTCTTCCCGCAGGGGATCGACGCGCCGGAGTTCGACGGAACGGCGCTGCTCTCCGCCGGGGTGGGGATGGACCGCGACACGCCGCCGAGCGCGGACGCGGACCGGTACGAGCGGGAGCTGGCCGCCCGGCTGGCGGACCGGCAGGGCGCGCTGGTGGAGCGCCTCCGCGCCGAGCCGTGGGTGACGGGGGTGACGTACGCCTCCGCCGTGACCGCGGGCACCATCGAGATCGCGTCGCCGCAGCCCGGGGGGCAGGCCAACCTCAAGGCCGTCCGCTTCCTGCAGGTGGAGCCGGGCGCGATGGACGTCTTCGGCGCGACCGTCCTCTCGGGGCGCGCCTTCCGGCCGGGGGACCTGGCGGGCGCGGCGACCGCGGTGGTGGTCAACCGCAGCTTCGTGGAGGCGGAGCTGGACGGGGGCTCCGAGCTGGGCCGCCGGTTCCGCTACCGGTCCACCAGCGGGGGCGTGCGCCCCGGCGGGGTGGAGAAGGACGGCTGGTACGAGATCGTGGGCGTGGTGCGCGACTTCCCCGCCGAGCTGCCGTACCGCTGGCAGGGCGTCCCCACGCTCTACCACCCGGTGGGCCCCGGTGGCGTCAACCCCGCCACCCTGGTGGTGCGCACTCGCGGCAACGCGCCCGAGACGTTCGCGGGCCGCCTGCGCGAGATCACCACGACGGTGGACCCCAACCTGCGCCTGGACGAGGTCCGCTCCGTCGCGCGCCGCCAGCAGGACGAGGAGCGCACGCGGCGCCAGCTCACCGCGGGCATCGCCGCGGTGGCGCTGAGCGTGATCCTCTTCTCCGCGGCGGGCATCCACGCACTGATGTCGTTCACCGTGGCCCAGCGCCGCAAGGAGATCGGCATCCGCGCCGCCCTGGGCGCGCACCCGCGCCGCATCCTGGGCAGCATCTTCTCCCGTGCGCTGCGCCAGCTCGCCCTGGGCGCGGCCATCGGGTGCCTGCTGGGGGGCGCGGCGATCTCGAGCGGCGGGAGCACGCCGGCCCAGACGGCGGGCCTGCTCTCCGGTGTCGCCGCGCTGATGCTGACGGTGGGGATGCTCGCCGCCCTGGGCCCCGCCCGCCGGGGGCTGCGCGTCCAGCCCATGGAAGCCCTCCGCGCCGACTGACGGCGGACGCCGCCGCTGCCTCGGCGACGGCGTCCGCTCCCCCCTTCGAATCCCGGACGGGGTGCGCGCCGTACGGATGCCGCGCCTCGTCCGCCTCGCCGTTCGTCGACCTTTCCGTCATCCACCACCGCCGATCGGACGGGGTGAGTAGGGGGCGAGGCGACCCGCTCGTCGCCGCGGCCCGGCACGTGCGGGGAGTGGAGAGGACGCGGCCGTCACGCCGGGACCTTGAATCCCCGCGGTGATGTGGTTTACTTGAATGCCCCCGTCCGGGGCTCCGCAGGCCCTCCCGCCAAGCAGTGCGCATGAGCAGCTCCGCCGTCCGAACCTTCGGGATCGTCCTGGTCCTGGCCGCAGCGGTCTCCGCCGTCGTCCTGGCCCGCGGGGCCGACGACGCCGCGCCCGCCGTGGACGCCCTGCGCCCGGGAGACGCGCCGGGTGCCGCCGCCGCCGCGCCCGTCATCGCCCGGCCCGCGCCCCCGCCCCGCCCCCGCCGGCAGATCGTGCCGGACGTGGAGGTGGTGGTGAACATCCCCAGCGGCCGGCTGCTGCTGATTTCCGGGGACAGCGTGGTGCGCAGCTATCCCGTGTCGGTGGGCTCGGCGCGGTACGCCACCCCGGTGGGCGAGCACCTGCTGGCGACGGTGATCTGGAACCCGTGGTGGCGCCCGCCGCCGGGGAGCGCCTGGGCGAAGGACCGGAAGCCGGAGCCGCCGGGGCCCAGGAACCCCATGGGCCGCGTGAAGCTGCACATGGACGACCTGATCTTCATCCACGGCACCACGTCCGAGGGCCGTCTGGGCGCCCCCGCCTCGCACGGCTGCATCCGCATGTCGAACACGGACGTGGTGGACCTGGCGCGGCGGCTGACGCGGATCGCGGACCCCGACGTCGGCGAGGCGGAGCTGGACGCGGTCTCGGCGGCCGGCAAGCGCGAGCGCCACACGGTGATGGCGCGCTCCATCCGCATGCGCGTGAGCTACCGGGTGGCCGAGGTGCGCGGCGAGCGCCTGCACGTCTACCCGGACGTGTACGGCCGCGCGGGGGCCCTGACCCCGCACGTGCGGCGCGCCCTGGCCGCCAGCGGAGTGGACACGGCCGAGATCCCCGCCCCGGCCATGGCGCGCCTGCGGCAGGGCGCGGCGCGGGGCGGCGCCTCGTTCCCGCTTACCGGCATCGCGTCGCTCCAGCCGCTCCCCCCGGAGCCGCCGCGCGAGACCGGGCCCAGGCTGCTGGGCGTGCCCGCCAGCGAGGTGAGGGGCGCGGAGCCGCCGACGGTGGACTCGACGGCGATCCCCACCGCCGAGACGACGGAGACGCCGTAGCTCGGCGTCGCTGCCGGCACGAGGTAGACCGGATGGGAGAGCGGGGGCGGAGCACGTCGGGTGCTCCGCCCCCGCTGTTTGTCGCATCGGTGAGTCTCAACACGAACCCTCTCGAAGACTACGCCCCGGCCTCCGGGATCGCGACCACGGTCATGCTCCCGGCTTCGTCCACGATGATGGCGGTGTTCACCATGTCGAGCGCGGGCCCCGCCTCTTCGATGAAGGTCAGCACCATCTCGAACAGATGGATCTGCTGGGCACGGGGCACATCCGGCAGCGATATCGCCCCCGGGTGAGCTTCCTCCCGTTGCAGCATCGGCCGAAAGTCCTTCCAGTTTCCCGTGACCAGCGTGAGGTCTTCGTCCAGCATCCGGCGCCGGATGGCGAAGTCCTCACGTCCCTTCCAATCGAGGTACTGAACGTGGTGCGCGTTGTACCCCCGGGCGTTGGCGACATCCCGCAGCTTGGGGGTGACGTCCTCGTCGATCAGGAACTGGATCACGCGCCCGCGTTTCGCTCAGGACGGTCTTGCCGGCCGCGTCCGTTCGTTCCTGGGACGCCCGCGACGGGGAGAGAGCTTGGCATAGTGCGAAGCAAGCTGAAGGTCACCTTGCTGCAACTGCGGGTAGTCTTCGTACAGCTCCTCGGGAGTGGAGCCCAGCTCGAGCTTTCGGGCTACCGCATAGACCGGGGTGCGGGTTCCACGAAACACGGGTTCGCCGCGGCGAACCCCTGGATCGACTTCGATTCGCTCCTCGATCCTGCCAAGGAGCCGAAGGCGCTCTCCAACCTCGCGGATCGCTCGCTCGATGTTGAGCACGACGCGTTCGACCTCGACCTGCAATGGCAGCTCGGAGAGAGGCTTACCATGCAGAAACCGGTAGAGCTTCCTTCTAGCCGTGGGCGCAAGCACCTCGCACACGGAAAGATACACGGCATCGCTCGCGTCGATGCCGCGCTTGGCTCGATCCGTGGAGCGCTTCAGGTCACGGGTTCGAACGTGTTGCCGGTCGATCGCCTGGTTCACGGTCTTGAGGCTGACCCCGGCCGCGAAAGCAGCCTCGTTCACCGTGATCACCCCCTGCTCGCGACGCTCGTCAAGTTTGCGCATATTCCTCCTCCTTTGAGGAGGAATTTACCAAGGCCCGCGTCTACGGTCAAGCCGTTGCGTGTCCGTGGGACGCTGGTCCCGGTCCGGTGCGCGCCGGTCTCCCTCCACCGGCGGACGTCACGTGGCGGCTGCAACGATCCCCAGGGGCGAGTTCACGGGGGTGCACCGAGTACAACATGGGAGTTTCGCGCACCCGTCCGTGCTTCCGTCGCGGATGTCCGCGACACGGCTGAGCCGACCTCAGGCGGCTCGGGCCCGTAGTTCCTCGTGTGGTCGGGCAGGATTCCGGGAGCCCGCGCAGCACCGCGTTCGAGCTGACCGCTTCCGTGCTCGTGGTGGTGGTTGCGTCCAGGCGTCCGTAGCAGCCTTCCGCCGAGGCCGGGGCCAGGCGGGCGAGAGGGCGAATCCGCCACTCCACACGAGCAGGTGCGGAACCCGCTGAAACCAAACATCCGTCCCCCGCGTCCTACCTTGCAGAACCCCACCTTCCTCCCGGGCGCCGGCATCCGCCGCCGTCCGTCCCTCCTCCGCCGCGCTCCGCCCCACCCGGTGTCCATGGAACTCCAGATCCGCAACCTCTCGAAGACGTATCCCAACGGGGTACGCGCCCTGAACGACATCACCCTGACCATCCCGCGCGGGATGTTCGGGCTGCTGGGGCCCAACGGCGCCGGGAAGTCGACGCTGATGCGCACCCTGGCGACCCTGCAGGAGCCCGACTCCGGCTCCGTTCACCTGGGCGAGATCGACGTGCTGCGCGACAAGGACGAGCTGCGGCGCACGCTGGGCTACCTGCCGCAGGAGTTCGGCGTGTACCCCAACGTGAGCGCCCTTCGGCTGCTGGAGCACTTCGCGGTGCTCAAGGGCATCGTGGACCGCGGGACCCGCGGCCGGGTGGTGGAGGCGCTGCTGCGGCAGACGAACCTGTGGGACGTGCGGAAGGACCGGCTGGGCGGCTTCTCGGGCGGCATGCGCCAGCGCTTCGGCGTGGCCGTGGCCCTGCTGGGGAACCCGAAGCTCATCATCGTGGACGAGCCCACGGCGGGGCTGGACCCGGCGGAGCGCGTCCGCTTCCTGAACCTGCTCAGCGAGATCGGCGAGAACAGCGTGGTCATCCTCTCCACGCACATCGTGGAGGACGTGGTGGAGCTGTGCAGCCGCATGGCCATCATCGACCGGGGCGAGATCCTGCTGGAGGCCGAGCCGCTGCGGGCGGTGGAGGAGCTGCGCGGGCGCATCTGGCGCCGCGTGGTGCCGCGGGAGGAGCTGGCGGCGATCGAGCGCGACCACCCCGTGATCTCCACCCGGCTGCTGGCGGGGCGCACCGTGGTGCACGTGTACGGCGAAGCCGCGCCGGGGGCGGACTTCGCCCCGGTGGAGCCCGGGCTGGAGGACGTGTACTTCAGCGTGATGGCCGGCCACCGCGGGGCCCGCACGCCGGTGGGCGCGCCATGAGGTTCGCCGAGGTCTTCCGCTTCGAGGTCGGGTACCGGCTGCGCCAGCCCTCCACCTGGCTCTACGCCGCGCTGCTCCTGGGGATGCCGTTCCTGCTGCTGAGCGCGCTGGACGGGGCCAGCAGCAAGCTGAACGCGCCGCACATGGTGGCCATCGGCACCACGATCGTGGGGATGGTCGGCATGCTGGTGAGCGCGGCGCTCTTCGGCGACGCGGCCACGCGCGACTTCCACACGGGAATGCACCCGCTGCTCTACACCACGCCGCTGCGGAAGGCGGAGTACCTGGGCGGGCGCTTCGCGGGCGCGCTGGTGGTGAACGCGGTCATGCTCCTGCTCGTGCCCCTCGGGCTGGCGCTCGCGTCGCGCGCGCCCTGGCTGGACCGGCGGATGTTCGGCCCCTTCCAGCTCCAGGCGTACGTGCAGCCGTACGTCCTGCTGCTCCTGCCGGGGATGGTGCTGACGGGGGCGATCCTGTTCGCCGTGGCGGCGCTCACCCGGCAGATGCTGGGGGCCTACCTGGGGAGCATGGCGGTCTTCGTGATGTACCTGGGCGCGGCGGACGTGGGCGACCGCATGGCGAACCGCACGCTGGCGGCGCTGATGGACCCCTTCGGCAGCTTCACGCTGGAGAGGCTGACGCAGTACTGGACGCCGGCGCAGCGCAACGCGCAGCTCATCGGCTACCCGGCGGTGATGGTGTGGAACCGCCTGCTCTGGCTGGGCGTGGCCGCCCTGGTCCTGCTGCTGCTGCACCGGCTCTTCCGCTTCGCCCACCCCGGCGGCGCCGGGCGGCGGAAGGGGCGGCGGAGCGTGGAGGCGCCGGGGCGCGTGGCGCCGGTGACGGTGCCCGCGGTGCAGGGCGAGTTCGGGCGCGGCACCCCCGTGTGGCAGACGCTCGCCGTGTTCCGGCGCTCGCTGCAGGAGATGGCGCGGAACCGCGCCTTCCTGGTGCTGGCGGCCGGGATGCTGGCGTTCGTCTTCCTGCTGGGGTGGGACGTGGGCTCCGTGGTCTTCGGCACCTCCTCCTGGCCCCTCACGCACCTGGTCGCCGGGACCGTGCTGGCCCAGGGCGCGTCGATGGTGATGTCGCTGCTGGTCATCCTCTTCTCCGGCGAGCTGGTGTGGCGCGAGCGCGACCTGCGGGTGAGCGCCATCGCCGACGCATCGCCGGTGCCGGACTGGGCGTCGCTGCTGGGCCGCTTCCTGGCGCTGGTCGCCATGGTCGCGGCGCTGCAGGCGGTGCTGATGGGAGCGGGGATGCTGCTGCAGACGCTGCAGGGCTACCACCGCTACGAGCCATGGCTGTACGCGCGCATCCTGTTCGGCATCAAGCTGGCGGACTACGCGCTGCTCGCGGCGCTGGCCATGGCGGTGCACGTGCTGGTGAACCAGAAGTACCTGGGCCACCTGGCCGTGGTCCTCTGCTACCTGTTCACCGTCTTCTCCGCCTCGCTGGGCATCGAGCACCGCCTGCTGGTCTACGGCTCGGACACGGGCTGGATCTACTCCGACATGAGCGGCTTCGGCCCGTTCGCGGGGCCCCTCGTGCTCTTCAAGCTCTACTGGGCGGGGTGGGCGCTGCTCCTGGTGGTCGCCGCCCGCCTCTTCTGGGTACGCGGCCGGCACGACGGGCTCCGCGCGCGGATGGGAATGGCCCGCGCGCGGCTCACCGGCGGCGCGGCCCGCGCCGTGGCGGCGGCCGTGGTGCTCATCGCCGGGCTGGGCGGGTTCATCTTCTACAACACCAACGTCCTGAACGACTACCGCACGCAGCGGGAGAGCGACGGGCTGAAGGCGGAGTACGAGCGGCGCTACCGGCGCTACCACGGCCTGCCGCAGCCCCGCATCGAGCGCGCCGCGCTGCGCGTGGAGATCCACGAGCGCTCCGCCGACCTGCGCGGCAGCTACCTCCTGGTGAACCGGACCGGCGCGGCGATCGACTCCGTCCACGTGACGCTGCACCCCGCCGTCCGCGCGCGCTCCCTCTCCTTCGGCCCCGCCGCCCGGCGGGCCCGGGAGGACCGCGAGCTCCAGTACGACGTCTTCGCCCTGGCCGCGCCGCTCGCGCCGGGGGACTCGCTCCGGCTGGACTTCGACGTGGCCTTCCGCCCGCGGGGCTTCTCCAACAGCGGGATCCCCACGGACGTGTCGCGGAACGGCGCGTACTTCGACCGCCGCTGGCTTCCCATGATCGGCTACCAGGCCATCCAGGAGCTGGCGGACCCCCGGACGCGGCGGGAGCACGCCCTTCCCGAGCGCCCGCGCACGGCGGCGGTCGGCGACGCGCGGGGCCTGGCCCTCCGCTTCCAGCCCACCGACGCCGACCTGGTGCACGTGGACGTGGTGATCGGCACCCCCCGCGAGCAGCTCGCCGTCACCCCCGGCACCCTGCGGCGCACCTGGACCGAGAACGGCCGGCGGTACTTCCACTACCGCACCGAGGCGCCGCTCTCGTTCGGGGTGCCCGTCCTCTCCGCCGAGTACGCGGTGCGCCGGGACCGGTGGCGGAACGTGGAGCTGCAGGTCCTCCACCACCCCACGCACACGTTCAACGTGGACCGGATGGTGCGCGGGATGAAGGCGGCGCTGGAGTACAACTCCCGCGAGTTCGGCCCCTATCAGTTCGGGCAGCTCCGCATCGTGGAGTTCCCGCGCTACGCCGGCTTCGCCCGCGCGCACCCGCACACCATCGCCTTCTCGGAGGGGAGCGCGTTCCTGACGCGCGTGCACGATGGGGACGTGGACCGCCCGTTCTTCGTGGTGGCGCACGAGACCGCCCACCAGTGGTGGGGCGGCCAGGTGATGGGCGCCGGGGTGCGCGGCGCGTCGCTCGTGAGCGAGATGCTGGCGCAGTACAGCGCGATGATGGTGATGGAGAAGACGCTGGGTGCGGAGCAGACGCGCCGCTTCTACGACTACGAGATGGACAACTACCTGACCGGCCGCACCGTCTTCACCAACCGCGAGGTGCCGCTGCTGCAGGTGGAGAACCAGAGCTACCTGTACTACCACAAGGGCGCCGTGGCCATGTACACGCTGCGCGAGCGGCTCGGCGAGGAGCGGGTGAACGCCGCGCTGCGCCGCTTCCTGGAGAAGCACCGCGCCGGCGTGCCGCCCTTCCCCACCTCGCTCGACCTGTACGCGGAGCTGCGCGCCGCGGCGCCCGACTCCATGCGCCCGCTGCTGCGCGACCTGTTCGAGGAGATCACCCTCTGGGAGGTCGGCGTCACCTCGGCCCGCGCCGAGCCCATCGGCAACGGAGCGTTCCGCGTGACGATGGAGGTGACCGCCTCCAAGGCGCGCGCCGACAGCCTCGGCAACGAGACGGCGGTGCCGATGGACGAGCGGGTGGAGATCGGCGTCTTCGCCCCCGCGGCCGCGGGCGAGGCCCGCGGCGCCCCGCTGTACCTGCGGCCGCACCGCATCCGCAGCGGCCGGCAGACCATCACCGTGCTCGTTCCCCGCAGGCCGGCGCGGGCGGGGATCGACCCCCTGCACAAGCTCATCCAGCGCGAGACGGGCGACAACGTGGTCGACGTGCCCTGACCCCCGGTCCGCCCCGGCGCGGCGGTGGACGGCGGGAGAGCGAGGGCGGGGCGCCGGTCATCCGGCGCCCCGCCCTCGTCGTGCGGAGGGTCCCGGCCGGCTTGTGTTGACATCCGACACAAGCGCCGCGATCTTCCTGTCGGAAGTCGACATCATCCCCAGCGCCCCACGCCCATGTCCCCCCGAGACCCGAACGCCGCGGCGCCGAACGACGTGGTCCGCGGCACCCTGGACCTGCTGATCCTCAAGACGCTCTCGCTGGAGCCCATGCACGGCTGGGCCATCGCCCAGCGCCTGGAGCAGCTCTCCCGCGAGGCGCTGCACGTGGGGCAGGGCTCCCTGTACCCCGCCCTGCAGCGGCTGGAGGAGCGCGGCTGGGTGGACAGCGAGTGGCGGGCGACCGAGCAGAACCGCCGCGCCAGGTACTACGAGCTCACCCCCGCCGGGCGCCGCGCGCTGGGCGTGGAGGCGGAGAGCTGGCGGCGCTACGTGGAGATGGTCGACCTGATCCTGCGCACCACCTGACCTGCGAGGCGACCCGATGGGCTGGACGAAGCGTTGGGGCAAGCGCCTGCGGACGCTGGTGCGCAGGGACGCGGTGGAGCGTGAGCTGGACGACGAGCTGGCGTTCCACCTGGAGATGGAGACGGCGAAGAACGTCCGCGCCGGCATGGAGCCGGGCGAGGCCAGGCGGGAGGCGGCCATCTCCTTCGGCGCGGCGGAGCGCTTCAAGGAGGACGTGCGCGACGCCCGCGCGCTGTCGTGGGTGAGCGGCGCGTCGCTGGACTTCAAGCTGGGCCTGCGGATGCTGTCCCGGTACCCGGGGCTGACGCTGGTGGGCGGCTTCGCCATGGCGTTCGCCATCGCCGTGGGCGCCGCCACCTTCGAGCTGGTGACGCAGGTCGTGCACCCCCGCATCCCCCTGCCCGGCGGCGACCGCATGGTGGGGATCCGCACGTGGGACGCCGCGGCGGGGCGCACGGAGGAGCGCGTGGGGGCGGACTTCCTGGAGTGGCGCCGCGAGCTGCGCTCGGTGGAGGAGCTGGGCGCCTTCCGCCCCGTGGAGCGGAACCTGGTGGTGCCGGGCGGCCCGGCCGCGCCGGTGGCGGTGGGCGAGATGAGCGCGTCCGGGTTCCGGGTGGCGGGCGTGCCCCCGGCGATGGGCCGCTGGCTGGTGGAGGGCGACGAGCGCGAGGGCGCCGCGCGGGTGCTGGTCATCGGCCACGACCTGTGGCGCACGCGCTTCGCCGGCGACCCGCGGGTGGTGGGGCGCGAGGTGCGGCTGGGGGTCACGCCGCACACCGTGGTGGGGGTGATGCCGGAGGGCTTCGCCTTCCCCGTCTCGGAGCGGGCGTGGACGGCGCTGCCGCCCGGCGCGCTGGACGGGGCGACGCGCGAGGGGCCGGAGATCAGCGTGTTCGGCCGGCTGGCGCCCGGGGCCACCCTGGGCGAGGCGCGGGCGGAGGTGGCCACGCTCGCCCGCCGCCGCGCCGCGGACGCGCCCGCCACCCACGAGCACCTGCGGGCGGACGTGCTGCCGTACGCACGGTCGGTGCTGGACGTGCCGTGGCGGATCATCACCAACGCCGCGTACGGCACCAACGCGGGCGTGCTCGCCTTCCTGCTCCTGGTCTGCGCCAACGTGGCCGCTCTGGTGTTCGCCCGCACGGCCACGCGGGAGACGGAGCTGGTGGTGCGGACCGCCCTGGGGGCGGGGCGCCGGCGCATCGTGCTGCAGCTCTTCGTGGAGGCGCTGGTGCTGGGCGGGCTGGCCGCCGCGGTCGGGCTGGCGGCGGCCGCCTTCGGGCTGCGGTGGGGGCTGGGCGTGTTCGAGTCGCTGGGGTCCGAGCTGCCGTTCTGGTTCCACGCCTCGCTGTCGCCGCGGACGGTGCTCTACACCGCGTTCCTGGCGGTGCTCGCGGCCGCGGTGGCGGGGGTGCTCCCGGCGCTCAAGATGACGGGGAAGGGCGCCGAGGCGCGGCTCCGGCAGGCGGCCGTGGGGGGGAGCAGCCTGCGCTTCGGGCGGCTGTGGACGGGGATCATCGTCACGCAGGTGGCGCTCACCGCCGCGTTCGTCCCCCTGGTGCTGGACGTGGGGATGGACACGGACGACATCCGCACGGCGCCCTCCGGATACCGGTCGGAGGAGTTCCTGACCGCGCGGCTGGAGACGGACGCGCCGGCCGAGGCCGAGCCCGGCCGCGAGGCGAAGGCGGACCCGGCGGAGACGGCGCGCGGCCACGCCGCCTACCGCGAGCTGGAGCGCCGGCTGGAGGCGGAGCCGGGCGTGGCGGGGGTGACCTTCCTGAGCCGCGTTCCCGGCGCGTTCCACCGCCGCTTCGCCATCGAGGTGGAGGGCGAGACGGGGCCGGACGGGGCGGCCGCCGGGCACCCGCGGGTGCAGACCGCCACCGTGGCGCCGGACTTCTTCGACGTGCTGCGCGTGCCCGTGCTGACCGGGCGCCCCTTCGCCGCGGCGGACGCCGGGCCGGGCGCGCACGCGGTGGTGGTGAACGAGTCCTTCGTCCGCGAGATCCTGGGCGGGCGCAGCCCCGTGGGGCGGCGGCTGCGCTATCCCGGCAGCCCGGCGGACGAGGACGCTCCGGGCGGGGCCGCGGCGGAGGCGGGGCCGTGGTACGAGATCGTGGGCGTGGTGCGCGACGTGATCATGACGGTGGACCCCGACCTGCCGCACAACGCCGGCATCTACCACGCGGCGGGGCCGGAGTCCGCCCCACCGTCGCACCTGGCGGTGGGGGTGCGGGGCAAGCCCGAGGACTTCGCGCCGCGGCTCCGCGCCCTGGCGACGGCGGTGGATCCCACGCTCCGCCTGTACGAGGTGCGCCCGGCGGAGAGCGCCCGCCTGGAGGCGCTGGTCACCTACCAGTTCTGGCTCCGGATGGCCATCCTGGCCTGCGGGGTGGTGATGCTCCTCTCCGTGCTGGGGATCTACTCGATCATGTCCTTCACCGTGTCGCGCCGCACGCGGGAGATCGGGATCCGCGTGGCGCTGGGCGCCGACCGGCGGCGCATCGTGGCGGCGGTGTTCACGCGCGCCTTCGCGCAGGTGGGGATCGGGATCGGGCTGGGCGTGCTGCTGCTGATCCTGGCCGCGGGCGGGATCCACTCGATGCGGGGGCTGGCGCTCCTCACCGGCGGCGCGGCGGTCATGATCGCGGCGACGGCGGCCGCCTGCGTCGTCCCCACGCGCCGCGTGCTCCGCATCCAGCCCATCGAGGCGATGCGGACGGAGTAGCGGTCCTCCCCACCACCAACGGAAGGAGGCGCCGCGATCGACCCGGCGCCCTCCTTCAGCCATCGCCGAACCCCGCCGACCTCAGTCCGCCGCGCCCGCCTCCACTCGCCCGGCCGCGTCGACCACCGGCAGGTACACCTCGCTGCCCCGCTCGCGGAACTCCGCGCTCTTCTCCGCCATCCCGGCCTCCGCGGCCTCCAGCTTGGCCGCGTAGTCGCGCACGTCCTGCGTGATCTTCATCGAGGAGAACCTGGGGTCGCACATGCTGCAGAAGTGGGCGATGTGGTGTGCTAGCCGGATACGGTCTCGTGTTCGTTGGTGTGCACCGCGTTCGCGCTCGTGAGTATGGCAAGTTATCCTAGCAGACGCCCATGAGACATGGCTACATGCCGATTCATCAGGAACAGATGCCGATCTGAATACTGAAGTTCCTCTCTCACCACAGGCCATGCTTCGAACGCGCGTTCAGCATCAGCAATGATCCACTCTCGTACCGTTGCCCAATCTCTATTGAGCCTATCGGCCAAGCCTTGGAATGACGCGAGCCTCACGTTCCGGAATTTCCGACTTCCGTCGAGCGTGAGAGCCAAGTTGTCTTTACGGAGCACCAATATCGTTGAAACGAGATCGTATGCGGGTGACAAGCTTACCTCGCGACCCGCAGGATATAGCAATGACCAGTTCTTGAGGTGTGCGTCTCCATTTCCACAGATAATGCAAAAGACCAGCCTTCGGAGGAACTCACGTTCAGAAGACGGTGCGATGCGGGCTAGTACTGCCCCAATCTGCTCATAGCTACCGTCATACTGTGAGTCGCCAGGCATCTGATCGAAAACTTGCGCAAAGTCCTCCATGTGAATACGGGCTTCAGTGTCACCAGTATGCCGGTCGAATCTCCGGATTAAGAAGACAGAACCGTCTCCCGTTTCCATCTCCTCCAGATCGATATCAAACTCGTCGATATGTGAAAGAGCTATGTCCGGGATGTTGATTCCTGTCCTCTGTGCCCACACCATCGTAGCGTGTTCAATCCGAGGAAGTCCCGGAACTCGGGGATCATCAAACTTAGCGATCCATCGGCCACTGACACCTTCAACGGGAAGTGTAAGACCTCGTTCACCTCTAAGAATGGATAATTTTAGCTGAACTCCCGAGAGAGCAAACCGCAGTGCACCAGGTTTCGGCACCGCCACTGGAGCCGCGCGCTGGTCTTCAACTGGTTCCAGCCGCCTCTCTGTAGGCACAGCCTCAACGGCGCCGGGCAAGTCGAGCCCTAACCCCGCGAGTAGACGAAAATCATCTTTCGGTCCAACCGACAAACCTCGCGAAACCAAGTTCCTGAGACGGTCCTGGGGTAGAAGATTTTGGAACCATGCCGGCATGCCTGTTGTTGTGAACGAATTCGGCCGCACATCTTCAAAGGACTGACCTAGGATTTCCCGCTGGGCATCGTTCAAGTAACTACTCTCAAAGGAGAACAGATACTCGTTTCTCGCCGGGAAGTACTCGAGCAACCCAACGTCACATCCGCGTAGACGTATCCGGAGTGCCTCGGGCATTAGTTCTCTCGAATTCCTTCGGAGATGATCGAGCGAATGGACGGCCGCTCGTTCTCACCAGACCCCGCCCGTTCAGAAAAGAATGCTTCGAACAGGGGCATTAGCTCGGAACGCCGGATCTCGTCAAACCGGTCGAACTCGTTCTTGTGGAGGGCACTTAGTGCTTCGAGCGGAATGCTATGCGTGAGTAAAACTTCCGCATCTGCTTCAAGAAGGCTACGCAATCCAGCGCGATCACTGACTAGAACCCGACCGGAAATTGGGCCACGCGGACGATCTGCTACATCTCGAAACACATCTCCGAGTGAGTGGCTCGTGCCCAAGCGGATGCGGATGTCCTCTGGTGTCCAAGTAGCGCAAGTACTTGGATTCCACGGCTTGTTAGCGAGTAGCGCGAGCGCGCATAGGCGCGTTGCCGCGGCTTGGCCATACCACATCCTCTCAGGATTCGGACACGCCCAATCCCGGCCTATCTTACTCAGCAAACGTGAGACGCTCTCCGACTCGTCTTGATCCACAGCCTCTTGGTGATTGAGTACATTCGCATTGCTGCTGTCAGTATGGGCGCCTGAAAGCGCCCCGCGCCATATCCACCAGCGAAGGCGAAGGCGGCTTCGCGCCTCCGGCGAGCGATGCAGATGAAAAAAGCGCGCAAGGATTACAAGCGGCAATCGATATGGAAGGAACTGTGCATGGTGTACTCCAACATCAACCATGAGAAACTCTAGAGTTCTCCGCAAGGCATCTTCGGTTTTCTCAATGCTTTGGTCATCGACCTCCGCAGCCTTCTCCTGAAGCTTAGCGCGGGGGTCTACTCCTTCAAGCGCCTTCAAACACCGGAGAAACCAATCCGGATTGATCTCGCCAAATCCCGTAGCTGCAAGACGGTCACAGGCGCCCTGCACAGTAATTTTCTCGCTTCCGTAAAGAGCCTGGAATACCTCGCTTTCACGCATACGAACACCCGTGGTATTAACACGCTTGAAGATCACGCGCAACGTATGTTCCGAGGCCTCTTCAACGATATAAGCGGGTACATGATACTCCCGAACTGCCTTGCCCAACGCGATTGCCCGTTTTACCAAGTCCGACCTAATGTCACGATAGGGCCAGTTATTCAACCACTGGAGCGTCTTGTACGAATCTCCGATCACGTTCAGTGGAATCCACGTCGGGGACGCTTCGCTGCTTTCGAGTCTGTGAAATGTCTCCGCTTCGAGATCAAACCAGAGAGCAAAAACGTCTGACCGTGGAATCAGATCAGGATGTAGAAGACTGGCAGCCAGAGCGGTTACCCGTTGCTGGCCATCGATTACCATCAGTGCGTCATGCGCCTCTTCAGCTTGGATGCCAACTGGCCCCAAACGAATTAGTTCATCCCCTCGATGTTCCCTCGAAAAGAGAAGAACACCAATTGGAAGGCCTCGATAGACGCTATCGAACAGTTCAACAACATTCGACGATCGCCACCGCAATGGACGTTGGAAGTGCGGAACGCGTATCTTCCCCCGAGCGACGAGATCCAACACCTCTTCAACTGCAAGAGTCCGTGCAGCGGGGCGTCGGGTAATTCGAGTCTCGCTCATGCATCTCGCTTCGAAGATTGTCCATCCCGCTCAACGATCCCAGAGTGGGTGAGATAATCGATTCCTTCCTTGGCAGCAACTTGGTAACGCATCTCGTTGGGAGAGCATTCCCGAAGATCGTCTATCCGCTGCATGTTTGCGCAACCGCCTCAGTCCGCCGCCCCCGCCTCCACCCGCTCCGCCCCCGCGTCGACAACCGGAAGGTACACCTCGCTCCCCCGCTCGCGGAACTCCGCGCTCTTCTCCGCCATCCCGGCCTCCGCCGCCTCCAGCTTCGCCGCGTAGTCGCGCACGTCCTGCGTGATCTTCATCGAGCAGAACTTCGGGCCGCACATCGAGCAGAAGTGGGCGATCTTCGCCCCCTCCGCCGGCAGCGTCTCGTCGTGGTAGACCAGGGCGGTGACCGGGTCCAGCGACAGGTTGAACTGGTCGCGCCAGCGGAACTCGAACCGCGCCTTGCTCAGAGCGTCGTCCCACTCCTGCGCGTGCGGATGCCCCTTGGCCAGGTCGGCCGCGTGCGCCGCGATCTTGTACGTGATCACCCCCGCCTTCACATCGTCGCGGTTGGGCAGGCCCAGGTGCTCCTTGGGCGTCACGTAGCAGAGCATGGCCGTGCCGTACCACCCGATCTGCGCCGCGCCGATCGCGCTGGTGATGTGGTCGTACCCCGGGGCGATGTCCGTCGTCAGCGGCCCGAGCGTGTAGAACGGCGCCTCCTGGCACCACTCGAGCTGCCTGTCCATGTTCTCCTTGATCAGGTGCATGGGCACGTGCCCGGGCCCCTCGTTCATCGTCTGCACGTCGAACTCCCAGGCGATGCGGTTCAGCTCGCCCTGCGTGCGCAGCTCCGCGAACTGCGCCTCGTCGTTGGCGTCGCGGATGGAGCCCGGCCGCAGCCCGTCGCCCAGCGAGAAGGAGACGTCGTACGCCCGCATGATCTCGCAGATCTCGCGGAAGTTCGTGTACAGGAAGCTCTCGCGGTGGTGCGCCAGGCACCACTTGGCGATGATGCTGCCGCCGCGCGACACGATCCCCGTGAGGCGGTTGGCCGTCATGGGCACGTAGCGCAGCAGCACGCCCGCGTGCACCGTGAAGTAGTCCACCCCCTGCTCCGCCTGCTCGATCAGCGTGTCGCGGTAGATCTCCCAGGTCAGCTCCTCCGGCACGCCGCCCACCTTCTCCAGCGCCTGGTAGATGGGAACGGTGCCGATGGGGACCGGCGAGTTGCGCAGGATCCACTCGCGCGTCTCGTGGATGTCCTTGCCCGTGGAGAGGTCCATCACCGTGTCCGCGCCCCAGAGCGTGGCCCAGCGCAGCTTCTCCACCTCCTCCTCGATGGAGGACGAGACGGCGGAGTTCCCGATGTTGGCGTTCACCTTCACCTTGAAGGCGCGCCCGATGATCATGGGCTCCAGCTCGGGGTGGTTCACGTTCGCGGGGATGATGGCGCGGCCGCGGGCCACCTCGTCGCGCACCAGCTCCGCGTCCATCCGCTCGCGCAGCGCGACGAACTCCATCTCGGGCGTGATCTCGCCGCGGCGGGCGTAGGCCATCTGCGTGACCGCCGCGGCGCCCTTCGCCCGCAGCGCGGGGCGGGAGAGGGAGGCGGGGATCTCCATCCCGGGCCGCGGGGCGGGGGCGACGTAGGAGCGCGGCGTCTCCTCCACGTCGGCGCGGGCGCGGATCCACGCGGCGCGCAACGGGGCCAGGCCGGCGCGCACGTCGGCGCCCAGCGGGCCGCTGGTGTCGTAGACGCGCAACGGGGGCTCGCCGCCGGAGAGCCCGATCTCGCGCATGGGCACGCGGATGCCGTGGCGGCCCTCCACGAACACCTTGCGGGACGCGGGGAAGGCATCGCCGTAGTCGCCGGCGGGCGGCGTCTGCGGGGCGTTCGTGCGGGGGGTGCTGCTCATGGCATCGTCTCCGGAAGAACGGGAGAGACGATCCGGATGGTGCGGGGGCTCGCCGGGGGCGGACGCGAGAAGCGCCACGCCGGGCGAGGCCGGGGTGGCGCACGGGGGTGCCCGCGCGGACGCAGGCACCTCGGGTACGACACGCCGCGCTCCCTACGCCGGTGTGATCCGGATCAGGTTCCAAGGGACTCTCTCAATCCCGGTTCGTCCGGGATACCCCTGGCGGCTCGTGCTCCGAAGGTAAGCCGTCCGGCCGGGCCGCACCAGTGCGCGCGCCGTCAGCGACGTCGCATGGCTCTCCGGCCAGCCCCCCACTCCGATGTCCAGCCTCCTCCGCATGAGAGGACGACGGGTGCTCAGGATCGCTCCGCCCGAGTCCGCCGCTACACGACGGCCGCCACGATGGCCAGCGCCACGCCGGCCAGCACCCACATCTCCACCGTCCTGCGCGCCCACCGCTGCTCGGTGGCGCTCAGCGCCCCGGGGACGCGGAGCTCCTCCAGCAGCTCCGCGCGCCCGCGCGGCACCCACCACGCCACCACGATCGAGCCGGCCAGCAGGACCAGCGGAAAGAACGCCAGCGCCCGCGCCGGGCCTCCGCGCACGATGCCCACCGCCGCCCCCAGGGCCAGGACGGCCATCACCACCCGCACCAGCGTCCCCCACTCCCGCGCCTGCAGCACGACGGCGACGGTGTCGCGCCGGGTGCCGTCCAGGAACGTCAGGTACTCCCGGGCGTAGGTGTCGTCCGGGCGGATCCGCAGGGCGTCGCGGAGGCGGGCGCGGGCCTCCTCCGTCTGCCCCGACGCCAGCTCCACCACCCCGCGCACCCCGTGCGGCCCGCTGGCGTCCGGCCGCTCCCGCAGCGCCGCCGCGGACGCGGCGCGCGCCTCATCCACCCGGCCCAGCGCCAGCAGCGCCTGGGCCCGCTGCAGCAGGCAGAGCAGGTCGCCGGGATCCAGCGCCAGCCCGGCCTCCGCCGCGCGCAGCGCCTCCGCCCGCGGGCCCTCGGGCCGGTAGGACCGCCACGCCCGGTGCAGCAGGGCCACGGAGAGCAGGCCGTGGAGGCGCGCGTGGCCGGGGTCCGCCGCCAGCGCGGCGCGCGCGGCCGCCTCCCCCGCGGGGCCGCGGGTCACCCAGACGTGCGCCTCCGCCAGCGCGTGCAGGCACACCGGGTCGTGCGGCGCGAGCCGCATCGCCTCCCGGGCCTCGCGCACGGCGTCGGGCTTCCCCAGCGACGAGAGCGCGAGGGCCAGCAGCGCGTGCGCCTCCGCGTCCTCCGGGTCGGCGGCGAGCACGGGGCGCAGCACCCGCTCCACCAGATCGGCGCGGCCGCCGTGGAGGAGCTCCCGCGCCAGGTCGTGGGGATCGCCGCTCACCGCTTGGGGCTCCGCCTCTCCAGCCACGCCACCACCCGCGCGGGAAGGAAGATCTCGAAGAAGTCCGCCATGAAGATGCCGCCCACCAGCAGGCCCACCAGCGCGCCGGCGTTCCCGCCCCCCACGTGGACGCGCAGCGCCAGCGCGGCGAGCGCCACCAGCAGCACCAGGGCGACGGCGAGGAGGGTGCGGTTCGGGCCCGGGCGCGTGTGGTTGAAGGCGGTGACGGGGATGGTCAGCGCCCCGGCCATCAGCGCCGCCATCCCGCTCCCCGACGGCCCGTCCAGCTCCCACGACACCGCCAGCCCCAGCGTGAGCGCCACCAGCGCCAGCGTGGCCCAACCGACGCGGACGCGCAGCGGGGTCAGCCCGGCGCGGGTGCCCGGATCGCGCAGCAGCAGCAGGTCGTGCATGGGCAACGCCGTCCACACCAGCAGCACCGCCACCACGATCGCCCCCTGCAGCGGCCGCGCGAGCGGCCGCAGGGGGCGCAGCGGCCCGATCTCGTGGATGGCGAGCGGCACCCAGAGCACGGCCAGCATCCCCACCACCACCGCCACCATCTTCATCATGGGCGGCAGCCAGGGGAAGCGCAGGCGCCCCCGCAGGTACGGCCTGTAGAGCGGCGACCGCGCCTTCACCGCCTCCATCAGCCCGGTGCGCGCCGGCAGCAGGGTGGGGTCCAGCCGCAGCGCCTCGCGGAACGCCTCCTCCGCCTCCTTCACCCGCCCGCGGCGCAGCGCGGCCCAGCCCACGGTGGTGTGCGTGCGCGGGTACGACGGGTCCAGCGTGCGCACGCGGGCCAGCGCCTCGTCCGCCGCCCGGTGCTTGCCCAGCTGGGAGAGGGCGCTGGCGCGCAGCACGCCGCACTCCACGTGCTCGGGGTCGGCCTCCAGCCCGTGGCAGGCCACCGAGAGCCCCTCCCCCGGGCGCATGGTGTCCAGCAGGAGGGCGGCGAGCGGCGCCAGGAAGTCGGCGCGGTCGGGGGCGAGCCGCACCGCCTCGCGCGCGGCTCGCTCCGCCTCGCCCCAGCGCCCGGCGCGCACCAGCACGCGCGAGAGCGCGTGCTGCGGGAACGGGTCTTCCGGCCCGGCCGCCACCCCGATCCGGGCGACGAGGACCGCCTCCTCCATGCGGGCCGGGTCCTGCGCGATCGCCAGCGCGAGCAGGGCGTGGAGCCGGGCGTCGAGCGGATCGTCGTTCAGCGCCCGGCGCAGCTCCTCCTCGGCCAGCGCGGGGCGGTCGTGCTGCAGCAGGAGGACGGCGCGCTGGCGGCCGGCCTGGGCGGGGGGGATCTCCACGGGCGGGGGAGCGGCTCAGAGGTAGGGCTTCACGTCGTCGTACAGCCCGGCGTCGTTGGCGTACAGCACGTAGTTGCGCGCGGTGGCGAACCACTCCGATGCGACCGGCTTCACCTCGCGCGCCGCCTCCGCCAGGTCGGCCGTGGTCAGCGGGATCGCGTGGCCGGCGCGCATGGCCGCCTCGATCTTCCTCTCCACCGCGATCTCCACCACCGCCTTCAGGTCCGCGCCGGTGAAGCCCTCGGTGCGCGACGCGATCCGCTCCGCGTCCACCCCGTCGGCGGGGCGGCCGCGGAGCAGCACCCGCAGGATGGCCGCGCGGGCCTCGGCGTCCGGGGGAGGGACGAAGAGCACGCGGTCGAAGCGGCCGGGGCGGCGGAACGCGGGGTCCAGGTGCCAGGGCGCGTTGGTGGCCGCCAGCACCAGCAACCCCTCGTTCTCGGACGAGAGGCCGTCCATCTCCGCCAGGAACTGGTTCACCAGCGTGCGGCCGCCGGAAGCGCGCAGGTCGGCCCGCTTCGCGCCCAGGGCGTCCACCTCGTCGAAGAAGAGGACGCAGGGCGCCGCCTTCCGCGCCCGCTCGAAGAGCCGGTTCAGGTTCTGCTCGCTCTGGCCCAGCCACATGTCCAGCACCTCGTGGATCCCCACGCTCAGGAACGCGGCGTCCACCTCCCCCGCCGTCGCCCGCGCCAGGTGCGTCTTGCCGCACCCGGGGGGGCCGTAGACCAGGATCCCGCCGCCCGCCTTCTTTCCGTAGGCGCGGAAGAGCTCCGGGTGGGTGATGGGGAGCACGATCTTGCGGCGGATCTCCTCCTTCAGCCGCTCCATCCCCCCCACGTCCGCGAAGGTCGTCTTCGGCCGCTCCGGGCGGGGGACCGCGAGGTCCTCGTCGGCCTCGTCCGCCCCGTCGTCCTCCGCGCCGGACGCCTCCTGCGCCGCGGCGCGGACGGGCACCGCCGCGGCGGGCGGGCGCTCGCCGCTCCCCAGGCGCGCCGCCAGCTCCACGTCGGCGCCGCCCATCGCCTCCGCCTGGCGGTACGCCTCGCGGGCGCGCTCCAGGTCGCCGGAGTCCAGCAGCACCCGCGCGTGCAGCAGGTGCACGGCGGGGCCGGGCTCCCCCGCGCGCAGCATGTCCTCCACCACCACCAGCGCCGCCGCGTGCTTCCCCTGGCGGTGGAAGACGCGGGCGAGCGCCGCGCGGGTGGCGCCGTCCGCCGGGTCCAGGCGCAGCCCCGCCCGCAGCTCGTCCTCGGCCTCGGGCGCGCGGCCGTCGTCCAGCAGCGCCTCGGCCAGCATGCGGCGGAGCGGGGCGTCGTCGGGGGCGACGGAGACGGCGGCGCGCAGGGCGCGGACGCGGTCGGAAGGCTGGGTCATGGGGGGATGCTGGCGGAGGACGACGGGCGGCGGAGGGGGGAAATACGCGGGGCAGAGGGGGCGATGTCAAGCGCGGCGGCCGATGCACCGGAAGGAGGAAGCGCCTGCCCCGGAAAGGTGCGGCCCCGAACGCGAGCCGGGCGGGACCGCAGCAGCGGTCCCGC